>JAJYAX010000400.1 GCA_021779275.1 Deltaproteobacteria bacterium
ACGGGAGTGACCATTTTTTCCAGGCCGGTCACCCCCGTGCCGGGGGTGAAGTCGGTCTTCGTGGTCGGCGTCTTCCTGTAGACGGTGTCCATAATCTCCTCGCGGGAGTGCGCAAGTCCCGCCCCATGCAGCCCTCCATAGACCGCACAGGTTCCGAATGCTATGATTTTTTTGCATTTATTGCGCATTTCCATGGCTGCGTGCCGGTCATGTTCCGTCCGGATCGATCCGGTCAGGATGCCGATGTCGGCCTCCGGATAATCCTTCACATCGGTTAAGACCGGGCACTTCAGGATCTCCACCGCCTCCAGGACATTGAGGATTTTTTCATGGAGATCGACCAAGGCCACATGGCAACCCCCGCAATCACACAGCCATTCGGTATTCAGGCGAATTTTCCCTGGGTTCATCGTTTATTCCCGGCAGATTGTTAGCACATTTTCTGAGGTACTTCCCTTCTGGATGAGGTCTAGGCCTCTATGGTCAAGAGTTTCAGACAGGCATTCTCACCCGCATGTCTGATCTCCAGACTTGCCTTTTTCCCCATGATGCTCTCCAGGGCTCCGGCAAAAAAGCCATACATCATATTACAGAGCGATCCCTTTTGCGGATGACCGAAGCGAAAAAGCGCCTGGCGGATCATACAGTCCCGGAAAACAAGCAGAATCTGACGGGCTCCGCGCTCATCTGTGGTGATCATTTCAGCCTGTCCTGCAGGTTTGAAGGGCTCAAAGCCCCAGAGGCAGTTGTTCTCCAGCAGAATCCTTCTGACCTCGTCGATAGCCTCAAGCAGATTATCGGTCGTTTTGGCGTTGACCGAGAATTTCCGCCCGAGATTCCTTCCGGCCGACATCGTCATGCTGTTTGCGCCTCGTCCCAGGATCGGTTCAATACCCGCTGACAGGGCGGCCATAAAGTTCATGGTCTCCTGCAGGGTCCGCCTTTTTCTCGCTATCTCTGCCATGGGCCGGCTCCTTGGTTTTTCATCTTCGACAATCGGAAGCAAACGGAAACAGACTGCTCTGTGCTCAGAACAAAATATGTACGTTTCTGTTTTGAGATTTCCTTGGAATACATTATTAGATTATAAATATACACGACGATGTAAAGTTAATGATACCCATTTTGTACCGTTGAAAAAATAACATAATGACTGCGCTTCTTCAACTCTTAGATGTTCCTGCGCGACGTATTTATGTGAGGGGATGCACAAAACGCACAATTGATTCAAGGAGGTATCGTTTCTTGTGGTTGAGATTTACGCCAGCAAACGCTAGTTTTCGATAACGGTTCCTTGGTAAGGCGCCCTTGGGCGAGATCTTCTCTCGACCAATAATACATTGCTTTGTGTCAGTATTTATTTTATATAATACGGCATTCTGTCTTTTTTATCCTAGGATATGCCGATGAGAGTCCGCCTTTTCCTGGTAACGCTCTTCTTGTTGAAGGGCCTTGTGCGTAATCTGGAGAATTTGCACAAACGTTGACGCCCGTTTTCTTGGGGCCGGTGATGTTTTTTTTGGACAAAGCCCGAGATGTCCGGGGCCATGCTTGTTTACTGGATCATGGATTGTATTTATGGAAACCGGAAACGATCTTGCCTTTGAATCTGTCTCGCCTGAAGGGGAACGGCTTCAGAATGTCTGCGACAACCAGAAGGTTATCAACGACATCCTGAGGCTCTCCATAGACCCGCATCTTGCGGGAGGGCAACTGGAACATATCCTGGATTATCTCTTTACCATTCCACGACTTCATCTTCTCCCCATGGCGGGGATCTTTCTTGTCGATCAGCAGTCCAGGAAACTGGTGCTGACAACACACCGGGGATTCTCAGGCCGCCAGAAAAAAAAGTGTGGTGAGGTCCCCTTTGGAATCTGTCATTGCGGGGAGGCTGCACGGCTCGGCAAGGCCTCCTTTTCTCGGTGCGATTCAGCATCTTCCGGGATCAACTGCGGGCAGGCAGGCAAGCATGGTCATCTTTGCCTGCCGATCATCAGGGATTCCCTGCTGATCGGAGTCGTCTGTTTCTATGTGTCCGGGGGGCAACGCTGTTACGCGGAGGAGGAACTCCTCGGCAGTATCTGTCATATTATGGGCGGAATACTTGAGGCGGAGGTGATGGACAGTCAGTTGATCAATCTGGTCAATGACTTAAATGTTACCATCGTCAATCTCCGCGATGAAAGAAAATTCTCGGAATCGATCATCCAGGGACTGAGCCATGGACTCCTGGTGGTCGACCAGCAGGGAAATATCCAGAAGAGCAATTCCGTCGCCGGCTCCATTCTCCGACCCTTCGCCCTCACCCTTGAGGGAGAGAACCTTTTTGATATTCTCGGTCATGAAGCAGCCGGACAGATGATGCAGGAAAGAGGCTCGTTAGATCTGCAAGGAGAACGGGAAAATGAGCTCAGCCTCACCACCATGAGCGGGGAGAAACGGGTTGTCGGCTCCACAACAATCGCAAGAAATGATGCCAAAGGGAGACGGATTGGTCTGATAATCTCCTTGACCGATATCTCGGAGATTAAATATGTCAGAAGAGAAATGGAAAAGATGAACCGGCTGGCAACGGTTGCGGAGATCGCCGCCGCAGTCGCCCACGAGGTTCGCAATCCGCTGGCCGGGATTAAGATTATGGCCCAATCCATTGAGGAGCAGTCGGTGACCATGGAAGAGCAGAGGGAGTGCGCCGGCCGGATCGTCAGGCAGGTCGACCGGCTGAACGAACTGCTGACGGAGTTTTTTTCCTACGCACGACCGGCTACCCCGAAAACCAGGCCGGTCTCGATCATCGATATCCTCTCCGAGACACGTCACCTTATCGGCAATAAACTTTCAAACAAGAATATCATCGTCACCGATGATCATCAGGAGAACCTTCCTCGTGTTGTAGTGGATCCTCATCAGTTGCAGCAGGTTTTTCTCAACCTGTTTCTGAACGCA
>JAJYAX010000401.1 GCA_021779275.1 Deltaproteobacteria bacterium
TTCCGATCTGTTGGAGAGGAGGAGGGTTTCGTGTTTTCTCCGGACACGGAGGCATCGATGTCATCCAGGGAAAGGCTGCCAATGGCATCCTCTTTGCCGCCTTTATCCGGGGACATCAACGAAAAATCCATATCAAGACCATCGAGCTTGAGGTCGAGATGATCCATATCGAAGTTCATCTCCTCCTCGAGATCTTTCCCCTCGGAGACAACCTGTTTCTGTTTCTGAGGAAGTGCGGGCGGCGCCAGATCGGAGATGTCGGCCAGCTCATCGGGCAGATCCATGCTGAATTTTTCACCTCCCGGACGACCATCACCGTCCGCTAGCGAGATCCCCTCGAATTGACTCAGATCGGCCTCCATTTCACTGTCCCCGGCTCCCACATCAAATTCCTCTTCATTGAGGGAAATGGCAATGTCGTCATCCGCCCCCCCAAAACCACTTTTCAGAGACAGGTCAGGGTGAAATTCAATCCCCTCCTCCTCTTCCTTGATGAGGATATTCAGGTCCGGATCGACAAGATCCAACTCGCTTTCCAATGCGTCCTGCATCGGCTCAGTCTCGACATCATCTTCCACGGATTCAGCGTTCCGAGAAAACTTCAGGAATAAGGGGGCGGACGCGCTGTAGGTGGTGCCGCGCGCAGCCGACGGCGAATCGGAGAAATCTTTGCTGCAATTCAGGCAGGTTGCCAGATGATCAAACGAGATATAACCACATTTAGGGCAACGCATACAGGCTTCCTCTCTTAAATATCGATATGTTCAACGAATCTTGCCGGGACAGAAAAAAGCGCCGGACTCTCCAGTCCATTGCAAGTATTGCACATTTCTCCTGCAAGAAGCAAGAAAAATATTTAATCAGAGCATGTTACGCAGGTCCGGCAGCCCTCTTACAACCAATCCATACCGATATCACAGGACGGCGCCGAGTGGGTCAGGGTGCCGACGGAGATTATATCGACACCGGTGCTGGCGATGGGGTGGACCGAGCCGAGATTGACCCCGCCGGAGGCCTCAACCAGGGCGCGATGATCAATAATGCCGACCGCTTTTTTCATCATCTCCAGATCCATATTATCCAGCATGATGATATCGACCGCACAGGCCAGACACTCCCGCACCTGTTCTATGGTGTCCGTCTCCACCTCGATCCGGATGGTATGCGGGACCTTTTTCCTGACCCGCACAACCGCCTCGGTGATGGAGCCGCAGGCGGCAATATGATTGTCCTTGATCAGCACACCATCGGTCAGGTTGAAACGATGGTTGAAGCCCCCCCCCACCTGCACTGCATATTTTTCCAGGACGCGCAGACCGGGAGTGGTCTTCCGGGTATCGGTAATCCTGGCCGGATGCGGCTTGACCTTCTCGACAAACCGGCGGGTCAGGGTCGCAACCCCGCACAGGCGCTGCAGCAGATTCAAGGCAATCCGTTCCGCCTTCAGCAGGTCGACCACCGGCCCGGTGATGGTGAGCATCACGTCTCCGGGAGCGGCCTCGGCCCCGTCGGCCATTGCTCCGCTGGTCTCTATTCTCGAATTCTGCACGGTGAAGACCTCGGCCGCAACCAGACCCGCACCGGCCGAAATGCAGCTCTCCCGGGCGACCAGCCGGGCCGACCCGGTCTGGGAAGGATCAAAGATGGATTCGCTGGTCAGGTCCCCCCGGCCGATATCTTCGGCCAGAAAGGAACGGATCAGGCTGTGTAGTTGATTTTTATCCATAAAATTCTTTTCTCAGATTTTTCAGACGCAGGTATCAGGATTCGATCCTCTTCAGCTTTTCCTCCGCCTCGGCAATCTTTGCCAATCGCGCATCAAGCTCATCCTTCTTCTCCTTTTCCTTCTCAACCACCTCCGCCGGGGCATTGGCCAGGAACTTGGCGTTACCGAGCTTGCCGTTTATCTGCTTCAATTTGATCTCGACCTTTTCTCTCTCTTTCGCCAGTTTGGCACGCTCCGCCTCCACATCGATAAGCCCTTTCAAGGGCACGTAGATCTCGATATCACCGGCGATAAAGGTGGCGGCGTCATCCGGCTTGGCGCTCTCATGCTGCACCGTGAAACCGGCAAGCCTGGTCATATCGATGATGGCCTGGCCGAATTCGCCAAGGAGGTCCGCCTTTTCCCGGTCGGGGCAGACCACAAAGGCCTCGATCTTCATGGAGGGATGGATCTCGGCCTCGGAACGGATATTGCGGATGCCGGTGATGATCCCCATCAGGAGTTCCATCCGGGCCTCGGCCGTGCTGTTCAGCCACTCCTCACGCAGAGCCGGGAAGGCGCTCGTCATCAGGATGCCGCGTTCTTCGGGCAGCACGCTCCAGATCTCTTCGGTGACAAAGGGGGTGATCGGGTGAATCAGCTTCAGGATAGTCTCGAGCACCGCCAGCAGGACGCCTCTGGCCTGCCGTTGCAGTGTCGGGTTGGCGCTGAAGAGATCCGGCTTGATCCACTCCACATACCAGTCGCAGAATTCCCGCCAGATGAACTGGTAGAGGGCCTGGGCCGCGTCGTTGAAATGATACTCATCCAGGCCCCGCCGCACCTCCTCGATGGTCCTGGCGGTACGGCTTAAGATCCACTGATGAACCAGCGGCAGATCCCCGGGCTCTGCCGCGACCTCCCGCTCGGAGCCGTCACAGTCGCCCAGATGCATCATCGCGAAACGGGCGGCGTTCCAGAGCTTGTTGATAAAGTGGCGATAGCCCTCGATCCTCTCCTCGTCCAGTTTGATCTCGCGTCCCTGGGCCGCAAAGGCGGTCAGGGTGAAACGGAGCGCATCGGTCCCAAACTCGGCCATGACCGCCAAGGGGTCGATGACGTTGCCGGTGGACTTGGACATCTTCTTGCCATGCTTGTCACGGACCAGGGCGTGGAGATAGACATCCCGGAACGGAACCTCGTCCATGAGATGCAGGCCCATCATCATCATCCGGGCG
>JAJYAX010000402.1 GCA_021779275.1 Deltaproteobacteria bacterium
TGATCAACGGCCACAACCACTGCGCCATGACGCTTTTCCGGGGACTGGCCGACGATCTGGAGCTTATGAGCTGGCTGAACGACCATATCTTCCCGGCTGAGGCCGCCCGGGTCAATGCCGAGATGGTCTACTGGTGCTCGAAACTGGCCGCAGCCGAGATGCTCCTGTCCGGCACCACCACCGTGGCCGACGGCTACTTTCACGCCGGGGAGGTGGCCCGGGCCTGCCGGGACGCCGGGCTGCGGGCGGTTGCGGCCCACGGGATCATCGACTTCCCCGCCCCCGGCGTCCCCGACCCCAGCTTCAATGTGGAGGCCGTGGAAGGCTTTATCGACACCTGGCAGGGACAAGATCCGCTGATCACCCCGGCCGTTTTCGCCCATTCGCCCTACACCTGCTCTCCCGCCACCCTGACCAGGGCCAAGGCGCTGGCGGACCGGCGGCAGGTCCGCTTCTTCATCCACCTGGCCGAGACCCGGCAGGAGACCGGCATGCTGATCGACCCGCGGGGTACGAGCCCGGTCAGGCATCTGCAGGCCCTGGGTCTTCTCGATGCGGGAACCGTCTGTGTGCACAGCGTCTGGCTCGACCAGGAGGATCTGGACATCCTGGCCGCCACCGGCGCCTCTGTGGTGACCTGTCCGCAGAGCAACCTGAAACTGGCCTCGGGGACCGCCAGGGTGGTCGAGATGCTGGCCCGCGGCATTCCTGTAGGACTGGGCACCGACGGCTGCGCCAGCAACAACAGTCTGGATATGTTCCGGGAGATGGATATGCTGGCCAAGGTGCAGAAACTGCGGACCCTGGATGCGACCGCCCTGCCGGCAAGCCAGGCCCTCCGGTGCGCCACCACCGGCAACGCCGCGGTCCTGGGCCTTCCGGGGCTGGGAAAGCTTGCCGTCGGCTGCCGGGCGGATCTCCTGCTTCTCGACCTGCAGGCCCCGCATCTGACGCCCTTCTATAACCAGGATCTCCTGGTCTATGCGGCCCGGGGCGGCGATGTCCACACCGTGATCGTTGACGGCAGGATAGTGGTGCAGGGCAGAAAGCTCCTGGCCTTTGATCTCGAAGAGACCCTCTCCCAGGTGGAAAAACTGGCCAGACCTCTTGGCCGAAAAAGGTAGCATCTACACATTGGAGAACACACCATGTCAATCAGAGCGATAGCCATTGAACTCTACCGGGCCCAGCAGAAGGTCGCCCGCCTGGAAAAGGAGCTGGCGCAGGCGGCGCCCGGGGAAGAAGCCCCTCTCAAGGAGGAGCTGAGCATCGCACGCCTGGAGCTGAAACAGATGCGCACGATGCTCGATGGCGCCAAGGTCGAGAGCCCGTTTACCACCAGGTCCTTCGGCCGATGAGCCATTGTCCGGCAGGCCATAATCCTGTTTACAAGTCGGCCGCCCGGTGGGTATAATCGCGCCTTTTCGTTTCCAGACAGTCATTCATCACAGTCAAGCAGGAGCAACGTTGCAACCATGGAAAGTCAAATGATCATCTCCGTGATGTCCAAGGACAGACCCGGCATCATCGCCGATGTGACGGGGGCAATCTATGAACTTGAGGGAGACCTGGCCGACCTGAACCAGTCGGTCCTCTGCGGCTATCTCACCATGATCCTGATCGCCACCTTCAACAGTTCCATCACCCCCGAGGATGTGCTGGCCAAACTCTCCCACACCAAATCGGAGATCAAATTCGATGCCGTCGTCAAGAAAATCGAGACGCCCATCGAGATCCTGAAGGCCCGGATACCGGAAAAGACCTATATCCTGACGGCCCAGGGAAAGAACAAGAGCGGCCTGGTCTACGGCATCAGCTCATTCTGTTATGAGCGTGATATCAATATCATGGATTTGGTGACGACGCTTGCCGACGATCAGTATACGATGATCCTCCAGCTGGATCTGAGCCATATCGCCTCCATCAAGGATGTCCGTGACGATCTGGCGGAATATGCCAGCAAGACCGGCCTGCGGGTCGTCCTGCAGCATAACGATATCTTCCGGGTGACCAACGAGATAGCAATGATATAGGGATCACCCCACCAATCAGGACAGGAGAAATTCAAAAGATGCTACGCTCAGACCAGATCCTCGCCACCGTCGAGATGATCCAGAAGGAAAACCTCGATGTCCGCACCGTGACCATGGGCATCAACCTTCTCGACTGCCGGGGCGGGGACATCCGCGAGACCTGCGCCCGGATCGAGAAAAAGATCACCCATCTCGCCGGCCAGTTCGTCCCGACCTGCGATCTTGTCAGCCGCAGACTGGGGATCCCGATTGTCAACAAGCGGATATCCATTACCCCCATCGCCTTTGTCGGCGCCGGCTTTGAACGCGGCGACTTCGTCGAACTGGCCAAGACCCTGGACCGGGCCGCGGGGCTGGTCGGCGTGGACATCCTGGGCGGGTTCTCGGCCCAGGTGGAAAAGGGGATGACCACCACGGACCGGGAATATATCGCCTCCATCCCCGAGGCGCTGGCGGTGACGGACAAGGTCTGCGCCTCGATCAATATCGGCAGCAGCCAGAAGGGCATCAATATGGACGCCCTGGACATGGTCGGCAGGACGGTGAAGGAGCTGGCGGAGAGGACAAAGGACAAGGATGGCTTCGGGGCGGCAAAATTCGTGGTCTTCTGCAACCAGCCCGGCGACAACCCCTTTATGGCCGGGGCTATTCACGGTCTGGAGGAGGCCGAGGCGGTGCTCAATGTCGGGGTCTCCGGCCCCGGCGTCATCGCCCGCGCCCTGGAGCGCCTGATCGCAGCCACGGGGGCCGCCAATCTCAGCCTGGACGATCTGGCCGAAGAGATCAAACAGACCACCTTCCGGGTCACCCGCTGCGGGGAGCTGGTCGGCCGGCAGGTCTCCCGCGCCCTGGGCATCGAATTCGGCGTCGTCGACCTCTCCCTGGCCCCGACGCCCACCATCGGCGAC
>JAJYAX010000403.1 GCA_021779275.1 Deltaproteobacteria bacterium
CATTGGCCTCAACCTCCTGCTTCATGCCTTCTTTCTGAACGATCACCAGACCGTGCTTCCCGGTAAATTCGGCCGAGACCTGGACCCAGAATTCCTTGCCGTCTCTGGTCAGCTTCAGGGTTTCCTTGCCCTGGTCGCTATAGACGACCGTCCCGTCCATCTTCTGAACGGCATTTTCAAAATTGCGGAGGATCTGAAGGGCGCTCGGTTTTTGAGCCAGGTCGTTTTGGGGGTAATAGGAGATTTTCCAGAGCTGTCCCTCAACCCTCTCGGTCTGGTCCTTTCGAGTGGCGGGGTCCTTGCCGATGATAAAGGTAAAGGCATCGAACTTCTTCTGATCGCAGTTGTGAATCCAGGAACCCGGCATCCTCGTAAAGAGCGGGGAATCCTTGCATCCTTTTTCATCCTGTTGAACCGCGTAAAGATTGGTTGTCAGGAATACGATCAGGATACTCCCCAGCATGGCGATGATCTTCTTCATGGTCTTCCCCCTCTCCAGATTTCGTTAAAAGTCGCTCTGCCGAAATTGGCCATAAGGCTGCAGCCTTTGCAGCCTCGGTGTTCATCAGTTCAGAAGTTTTTGAATGAAAATACTTGTGCTTACCTCTCTTTTTCAAGACAACTCGTCCAGACGATCAGCTCACCTCTTATTGCGCCGCCAATGCGGGTGGGTGATCCCCAGCCTCCTGATCTTATAGTTCAGGGCGCGAGGGCTCACTCCCAGTTTTGCGGCCGCATCTTTCTGCACCCAGAGGCAGTCTTCCAGGGTCTTCAGGATAAGCTCCTCTTCCTGGCCGGCCAGGGATGCGCCCCGCCCTGCAGAAGCCTCCTCGCTGACCGGAGGCGGGGCGCCCCCCTCCAGCCGGGCGGCAGGCCCCCTTTTGCTTACCGGCAGGGACAGGTTGTGCTCATGGATCAGGCTGTCATCCTCAAGGATCACGGCCCGTTCAATGGTATTGGCCAGCTGCCTGATGTTCCCGGGCCAGTCATAGGCGTGCAGACTGGCCAGAGCCCGCTGCGAGAATCCTTTTATTTCTGGTCGTTTCAGCGACTTGCAGAATTTTTCCAGAAGAACGTTAGCCAGTGGCAAAATACATTCCTGCCGCTCCCGCAGAGCAGGAAGCCGGATGGGCAGCACATTGATCCGATAATAGAGATCTTCTCTGAACAGTCCCGCCTCAATCTGCCGGGACAGATCCTTATTGGTAGCCGCAATGACCCGGACATCGACGCAGATGGTTTTATTTCCCCCCACCCGCTCAAAGGCCTTCTCTTCCAGGACCCGCAACAGCTTGGTCTGCAGGCCGGGACTGATTTCGCCGATTTCATCGAGAAACATCGTCCCGCCGTTTGCCTGCTCAAACCGGCCGATACGCTGCTTGTCCGCTCCGGTAAAGGCCCCCTTTTCATGCCCGAACAGCTCGGACTCCAGAAGATTTTCGGGGATATTGGCGCAATTTATCTTTATAAAGGGCTTTTTCTTGCGGGGAGAATTGAAATGCACCGTTCCCGACAGGAAACTCTTGCCGGTGCCGGTGTCGCCGGTGATCAGGATGGTCGAATCGGTACGGGAGAATCGTTCCAGCCGCTTCAGGATGTCCTGCATGCACGAACTGTACGCGACCACATCCTTGAAATCGTAGACCACATCCTGCTTCCGGCGCAGATAGTCGATCTCGAACCGCTGATCGCGGATCTCGATTGCCCTCTCCAGGGCCATTGAAATCCGCTCCCTGGAGACCGGAGGGACAAGAAAATCTGAGGCCCCATGGTTCATGGCCTGCACAATAAGCTCCGCCTTCTCGGCGGTACTGGTGACGATTATAGGCGTCGATGGGCTTTTTTTATGTGTATCTTCAAGAAGATGAAAAACATCGGGGGCCGATGGTTCAATATTGAGAAAAATCAGATCATACTGGCGGGCATTCATCTGGTCTTGAAATTCTTTCTGATCGGATGTAAAGGTCAGAAGGCCGATTCCCTGCAGGGATGACTCCATATGATCGTTACTTTCAGGACCGGAATTATACACAAGAATGTTGTACATACCCCCCCATTACGCAATGGTCTATGTTATTTCATATCTGTAATTGCCCTCTCTTCTTATACGGGAGCTGGCGGGAAATTGCAATCAGAACTCCGGCCTGTTAACCCTTTTTCAACGGCGCTTCCAGCATTTTATTACCCCGGGGACGATGGAACAATGACAACACAGGTAAGACAGGCGGCAACCCCCTTGGACAGGCAGGCATTCTGGATGCGCCTGGCCCTGGAACAGGCCGAAAAATCCGCCCTGGCAGGCGAGGTTCCCGTGGGTGCGGTCCTGGTCCGTCAGGATCGGCTGGTGGCGGCCGCCGGCAACAGCCCGATTGGCAGGCAGGACCCGACCGCCCATGCCGAGATCCTGGCCATCCGGGAGGCCGCCCGAGATTTAGGCAACTACCGGATGCCGGGGACAACCCTCTATGTGACCCTGGAGCCCTGCATCATGTGCATGGGCGCCATCATCCAGGCCCGCATCGACCGTCTGGTCTTCGGCGCCCATGACCCGAAGGCCGGGGCCGTGGAGTCCCGCTATCATATCGGCAGCGACGCCCTTCTGAACCATACGATTGCCATCGAAGGCGGCGTACTGGCCGAGGCCTGCGGGGCCATCCTGAAGAATTTCTTTCAGGAAAAACGCCGGAAATAATGTGAAGTCTCAGATGATCGCCAGGTTCTCTCCCCTCATACCCCTTTTTTCCCCGGTGCTGGTACTTTTTGATTGCGTAATTTCCTTCCACGGTTTACATACAAGCTCACAATTTGCCGCCGATGTTTCCACTATCCGGAGAGGTGGCCGAGTGGCTTAAGGTGCACGCCTGGAACGCGTGTGTACGCAAGTACCGTGAGTTCGAATCTCACCCTCTCCGCCAGATACAATAACAAAAAACGGGCAC
>JAJYAX010000404.1 GCA_021779275.1 Deltaproteobacteria bacterium
CGCCTGTGGGCTGCAGCAGCTGATGGCTGGAGCCAGAAAGTTCCAGGTCGGCAAGATTACCCGCAACGACCTGTTTGCGGCCAACAGGGAGACC
This sequence comes from Deltaproteobacteria bacterium, assembly GCA_021779275.1. Taxonomy (GTDB): domain Bacteria; phylum Desulfobacterota; class Desulfobulbia; order Desulfobulbales; family Desulfocapsaceae; genus CAIUQR01. Next base: position 95 of record JAJYAX010000404.1, read on the forward strand.
GCTAAAGAGACGGGGATTACCTATATTACCGATGCCAAGGACGAGAGCGCCAAGAAGATACTCTCCCTCTGAGAGGCCGTGATAAGAATCTGGTCAGGCTTTGCAGCCTGACCAGATTTTGAGTACCGGCGCAGCCAAGGGTCCTATTTCAGGGTTATCCAGAGAACCTCCGCCGGGGTGTCGCTGGTATTCTCCCATTGGTCAGGCGTGTCCTTGCGGAGATAAACGATGTCGCCGACGCCGAGTTCATGGCTTTGGTTTTTAATCCGCACGGTCAGTTTTCCCGACAGAAGGTATCCGAATTCCTCCCCTTTATGATTGAAGAAATGTCTGGAGAGTTTCCGGCCCGGAAGGATCCTGATGCGGTAGGGGGCGACCGCCGCATCCATGTCGGGCGGCAGGAGCAGCTCACCCTCAATGGCGTCTTTGGGGAGGTGATCGAAAGTGGCCTTAACCCCATCGATCCCCCGATGCAGAACATTCTGGCTGAGCTTTGAGAAGTCGGCAAAGAAGGTTGAGACATCCACGCTGAGACTCTCGGCGATCCGGAACAGAGCAGGTAGGGACGGGTAAATGAGGTTTTTTTCCACCTGAGAGATGCTGCTCGGCGTAACTCCCGTCTTTTCGGCCAACTCCTTTTGGGAAAGACCCTGTTTTTTTCTGAAATTCTTAATAATGGTCCCCAGATCAAAACGATCAGGCAGGTTGCGCTGAAGATCAAAATTGATATCGGTGTCTTCGCAACTGTAGGTATGCGGTTCGTTGAGGAATTTTGAATTTCTTTTCTCCGCCTTCAGAATTTTCAGCGACGGCCGACCGTTTTTTACGGAGAGATCGATGGCAACCTGGGCGATTTTATTGATATTGGCCTTCAACCGGTTGGAATGGGCGCTTTTTTCGATTATCCAATAGGCGATGGTCTCCAATTCATAGAGCCGGGGGCATGTCCGGACATAAAACTTCAGTACCTGTTCCTCCCCTCCCCATAAATCCTGCATGCCGGTCAGGCTGTCGATGATGAAGCGGATGTCGCCGGACAGGTGGCCGTGCACGCCATAGATGGCCTCGCTCACCTGGGATGGATTGGTGGGTTCATTGACCTTGATGATCTGGTGCGGCCATTGGGCTCCGTCTTTCTCATAGATTTTGTTGAATACCTCCGATTTATCCCCTTTGCCGTTGGTGAAACAGTCGAGAATGGTGAAGTTCTGATTTTCCGCCAAAGGACCGAGGAAGGTGACGACATTTTTGGGGGAGCGATCAAAGCTGACATAGATGATCGGTTTCTTGTTCGCCAGGGATTCGCGGATGAAATTCACACAGAAGGCCGAACAAAAACTGCCCGCATCTTCATACCACAGGACATTGTCGCCGATATAGAGGTCGCCCAACAGGTTGTCAAGTTGAGCGATACCGGAGGAAACCCGCTTTTTTTTACTGTTTTCCAGGGTCATAGCGCAGATTGGTCGTCTTGTGGCGGCATGTGTCATCACATACCCTTGGATCGAACGGGCGGGTCTTCATAAACCGTACCAGCCACTTCAGGGCATGATCACTCTTTCAAAAATACATGCTTCAAGCAAGCATCTTCGAAAACTTCCATACGGATTATACTATACCGGATTCGATCTTCATTCAAACAATAATCTTCTGGGGATACATGACGGGACGGAAGGCCTAGCGCCCCTTCTTCTTCAGATCAATCGCCCGGATAACAGAGGGGAACAGGTTGTTGACGATTATCTCATACCCCCGCCGGTTGGGATGGATGCCGTCACTGATGTTAAGTGTTGGATCGGCCGCCACGCCCTCCAGGAAAAAGGGCATGAAGATCACCCCGGATTCCTTTGCCACATCCAGGTAAAGCTGGCGGAAGGGATCCGTATAGCCAAGGCCCAGGTTGCCGACCATCCGCATCCCGGCAAGGATGGTGATGATTTTTTTTTCCTGCAGGGCGGCCACAATTTTTTCAATATTCTTCCGGGTCAGTTCCGGGTCCACCCCGCGCAGACCGTCATTGGCGCCGGTCTCCAGGATGACGATATCGGGTTTTAACGACAGGATCCAGTTCAGGCGCGACAGGGCACCGCTGCTGGTCTCGCCGCTGACCCCTGAATTGATCACCCGGTACCGGAGTCCCTCCGTGTCCAGCCGTCGCTGCAGTTGGGCCGGATAATTATCCTCTTCCGCCACCCCAAGACCTGCGGTCAGGCTGTCGCCCACGGCGACGATTGTGCCTGCATACTCTTTCTTTTCCTGCTCGCCTGTCTTTTTCTCGGCCGGCTGCTTGCAGCCTGAGAGCAGGAGGACGAGGAACAGGGTCAACCCGATGGTGATGGTATAGTGGGGCAATTGGAAAATTTTTCCTTTCGGCTGCCTGCCGGAGCACCTATGTATTCCTGCTGGCTCCTGACTTCTGGTTTCTGCTTTTCTAGTCACCGTTCTGCTCCCTGAGGACATGTGTGGGTTTCTGCCGGATAATGCCGATTGAACTCAGGACCCCGACCATGATGACCAGGGCGGTTGTGGAGAGGATCAGCAGAAGACTGGCCGGCCACTGGGGGCTGTAGCCGATATCGAAGAGATACCGGCAGAGTCCAAAGCTTGCCGTCTGGGCCAGGAGAACCGCGAGAACTGAGCTGAGCAGGCCTAGAAGCAGGTGCTCATAGATGAAGACCGACAGGATAAATCGGGAGTTTGCCCCCAGAATTTTATAATACACCGCCTCCCGCATCCTGGCCAGGCGGGTGGCGAAGATCGAACCGATCATGATCAAGGCGCCTGCCAGGATTGAAAATCCGGCAAAGAAGTTGACGACGGCGGTAAGCTTGCGGGTAAGCTCTAC
>JAJYAX010000405.1 GCA_021779275.1 Deltaproteobacteria bacterium
ATCTTTATTGAAAAGAGGTGTGTCGTGGGTTACATGGCAGGGAAGACAGTCCAGATTGTTCGCCTGTCCGACCTTGAGCAGTGTCGCATACGATCCGGCATGTCGCGTTGACTTCCAGAAGTCCGTTTGTGCCCGATGACATGTCGCGCATCGCTCAAACCCTGTAAACCCTGTAACGGACTGCCTGTCTTGAATCATTGTTGCACTCTGCAAGCTGTTTGTTTGCGGGGCTGCGGTGTTCAGCCTGCTGATCTGTTGTTTTATCCCTGAAACAATATTTTCAACAGCAGAACTCTTTGGCAGTGAGCTTTGGAGGGCGGTAAAATGTGACACGAAGGTTGATGGAAGCGTGTCTTTCGGACTGTCTCCATGGAGCTGATCAAGACCGGATTCCCATTTGCCGGTGTTTCCCCATTCAATGTCCAACCTCCCAAGGTATTTTCCCTGTTGAGCTGTCTGAGTGATGAGGGTGCTGTTGTTTATGACCGGGCTGAGATTGCTGAACTGCGGATCTGCAGAAATAATGACGCGGATTTCGGGATAGCGCTGGGCAATCTCGTAATTCTCCTTTTCCGGGAGGTTGGAGAGCAGAATGATATGGTCGCACTTCTTTGCTAAAATCTGCAGTTGAGCGGGGAGAATTGTGTGCCAGTCGCCTGTGTGCAGGTTTGCCGGGAGAGATTCGGCTCCGGTCAGACCGATAATAGCTGTTGTGGATTGACCCGTTTGTTTGATTATGAAAGGGGGGAAAACAGGGTGATTATCTGTATTCAGGAGGTTGGCTGATATCCAGGGAAAGGCCGGCTTGTCCTGTTGTTTGAGAAATTCAGCACCTGCGGCAAGATCAAGAGGCCCGACGGCTACGGCATCGTATCCCATCTTTTTATAGGCATCGATTATTCCTGCGGCCGTTATCTTCTCCTGTGACTCTCCGTGCGGGATCATAGCTCGCTTGAAAAGGAGATTTCCGGCATCAAGGAGGAGAAGAGGCCCGTTCTGCTCACCCCTGCCGGACTCTATTTGATATGCTTTTCTGGACAGTCCGCCCAGCTGGTTGGCGTGTCAGCCACAGCCTTCGATTTCAGCATTCACATTGCCTGAATAGAAGAGGCGCAGTTGGTCGCGGGCATGCACAGTATGGGGAAGCAGTGCAGAAAACATCAAAAACAAAAATCCATATCGGAGCGCACGCATAAAGAACCAATCTCCATCTGTTTGGGGACTCGGGTTCATGAGATGTTTCAGAATGACGGGCTCTTTCTTTTGCAAGGGCAAACCTCTCGATTTTGAGAGGAATTGAACGCCTTGGATATTTCGGTAAATATCGGGACTGGGCGGGATATTCTTTTTTTTAAAAATTATCATATATGTTATAGTGATGCAATGAAGATAATGATTGCCGGTTGTCTCTTCCCGCAGGGAGTGGGGAGGGGCGCAAAGAGACCGTGGCTTCTTTGTATCCGCAATCGAAATAATGAGGGAGCATGTTCAAGGGATGGTCATGTATTCATAGTAAGTAGTCAATAACATACAATGAATTACCCATGCTGACCTGATCCCCGTGGCATAATTGCCTTCCGCGTCGTAACTCCAATTGCCCATTGACGGATACCTCGCCGTTCTGGATTTTTATCTTTGCCTCCAACCCGTTTTGGACGATGGCGGTATGTTTCAAAAATTGACCAAGACGAATTGGCGGTCTGGAAATGCTGATTATTATTCCTTCTGATGGATGCAGGGATGGGAGCATGGGGTCTGGGGTATTCATATCCGGCCTTATGGAGAAGTAACGGTAATAAAATTTGTCAACTATAACTGGTTTTTCTTTTATTTGGAAAATATTTAACTCTAAGAGGCAAGGAACGTGAAGGTCTGTGATCCTGCATTGTTTCGGCAGGAATGCTATATTAATGGGAAGTGGTTGTCTGGGCGGGAAGCAATTTCTGTAACCAATCCTGCTGACGACGCGGTGATAGGTTGTATTCCCTCCCTGGGAAGAGTGGAAACCCGGCAGGCCATCGAATCCGCCGGAGATGCTTTTTCATCCTGGAGCAGGATGACCGCTAAAAATAGATCGCAGATTCTCAAATGCTGGTACACGTACATTTGTGAAAATAAAAACGATCTCGCCTATATCATGACCTGTGAACAGGGAAAACCCCTTGCAGAGGCCCTGACAGAGATCCTCTCTGCGGCCGCCTATATCGAGTGGTTCGCCGAGGAGGCGAAACGGGTCTATGGTGATACCATCCCGATGTCGCAGGAGGGGAAACGTATTATAGTTCTGAAAGAGCCGGTGGGGGTGTGTGCTGCCATCACCCCATGGAATTTTCCTTCGGCCATGATAGCGAGAAAGGTTGCCCCCGCTCTTGCCGCCGGCTGCACTGTAATTGTCAAACCCTCCGAGCTTACACCTTTTTCCGCACTGGCGCTTGCTGAGTTGGCCGACCGTGCGGGGATTCCACCGGGAGTCTTCAATGTTATAACGGGGCCTGCAGAAGAAATCGGTTCCGAATTGACCGAAAATCCCCTGGTGCGCAAGGTAAGCTTTTCCGGTTCGACATCCGTGGGAAGACTGTTGATGCGCAAGTGTTCGGACACCTTGAAAAGGATCTCTCTTGAGTTGGGCGGACATGCGCCGTTTATCGTTTTTGAAGATGCCGATATTGATGCGGCGGTTGCTGATGCAGTAGATTCAAAATTCAGAAATTCAGGTCAGACCTGTGTTTGTGCAAATAGATTTATTATCCACGAAAGTGCGTATGACGAGTTTGTGGAAAAATTTGTAAAGACCGTTGAACAGCAGCTTTTTGTAGGTTCAGGGCTTATTGCCGAAAACAATCAGGGCCCCTTGATTGATAGAGGCGCCATTGGAAAAATTGAAGATCAGATTCGGGATGCCTTGCAGAAAGGCGCCAGGATTGCCACAGGT
>JAJYAX010000406.1 GCA_021779275.1 Deltaproteobacteria bacterium
GGCGAGAAGAAATTCACCATCAAAGACTATACCAAACTGCCGGTTATCGGGGGGCTGGCCGGACAGAGCCGGAACATCAACCGGGAGGTGCTGCTCCAGGTCAAGCCGGATTTCATTGTCTATTGGACCTGGAAGGACGATGCCGCCAGCAACATGTTTCTGGAATCGCTTGCGCCCCTGCATTTCCCTCTGGTCTCTGTGCGCCTGAACAGCATTAACGACTATCCCGAGGCCTTGCGGTTCATGGGCGATGCCGTGAACAGAAAAGCGCGGGGCGAAGCGCTGTCCACATACGCTACGGAGACCTTGACCGAAGCGAAGGCTGTCGCCGCCCGCATCCCCGGCGATAAAAAAATCACCGTCTACTATGCCGAGGGCGCCGATGGCCTGAGCACGGAGCCGGAGGGTTCCCTGCACGCCGAACTCATCCCTCTGGCCGGAGGCATCAATGTCCATAAGGGCGAAGAAGTGGACCATTACGGCATGGAGAAAATCTCCATGGAGCAGCTTTTGCTCTATGATCCCGAGGTCATCCTCGTTAATAAAAAGGCCTTTTTCGATACGGTTTACACGGATCCCCGCTGGAAAAACCTCCGGGCCGTACGCGGGAAGCGGGTCTATCTCATCCCCTCCGTACCCTTCAACTGGTTTGACCGGCCGCCTTCCTACATGCGGCTGCTGGGAATCAAGTGGCTGCTGAATACGCTTCATCCCGACATCTACCCAATCGACATTGCAGCGGAGACTCGGGTCTTCTATAAACTTTTTCTCGGCGTTGACCTGAGCGATAAGGATGCCCTGGAAGTCCTGAGCCGATGAAGCGTCTTTCCCTGCCGTTACTGGCCCTGCTGCTCCTCGGTACGATACTTGTCTCGCTCTACCTGGGCAAGTATCGAATTCCGCTCACCGACCTGTTCGGATTCGCCAACTGGAAACTCTTTGGTCTCTCGACCTTGCCTTATGAAAAACAAAATCTTCTCAAGAATATCGTACTCGACATCAGACTGCCGCGGATCCTGGCGGCTATCCTGATCGGCGCCTCGCTGGCTGTTTCCGGGGCCTCCTTTCAGGCTCTTTTTATCAACCCTCTGGTCTCACCAGGGCTTCTCGGGGTCCTGGCCGGGGCCTCCTTCGGCGCGGCGCTGGGCATGATCTTCCTGAAAAGCTGGCATCTGGTGCAATGTTCCACCCTGCTGTTCGGCTTTGCCGCCGTGGGCGTGGCCGTCGGCATCGCCAGAATCTTCCGGACCCATTCCATTATCATGCTGGTGCTGGGCGGCATTATCAGCGGCGCCTTTTTCACCGCCTTGCTCTCCATTGTTAAATACACGGCTGACCCTACCAACCAACTGCCGCTTATCGTCTACTGGCTGATGGGCAGTCTGTCGGCCGTGGACAGCAAGACAATCCTGATCATAAGCGTCCCGGCCATCGTCGGCATTGGCGTACTCGTCCTCCATGGCAGACAGTTGAACGTCCTGAGCATGGGCGAGGAGGAGGCGAAATCCCTCGGGATAAATGTCGGCAGGGTCCGGATCATCGTGATCTTCTTTGCCACCCTGATCAGCGCCATGACGGTGATGATCGGCGGCATCATCGGCTGGATCGGCCTGATCATTCCCCATATCTGCCGCATGATCGTCGGTCCCGACAACCGCCTGCTCCTGCCTGCCTCCGCCCTGATGGGAGCGGTCTACCTGCTGGTGGTCGACGATGTCTGCCGGCTGCTGTTTTCCTTTGAGGTTCCGACCGGCATCGTCACCTCTCTGATCGGCATACCCTTCTTCGTGCTGGTGCTGAAAAATGCACAGAGGGGGTGGCGATGAAGGCCTTGATGCAGGCGCGAGAGGTCAGTTTCGCCTACCGGGGACGGAAGGTGTTGCACGACATCACTGTTTCCGTTGGGCGGGGAGAGGTCGTCTCCCTGCTCGGGCCGAACGGCAGCGGCAAGACCACGCTTTTGAAAATCCTCCTTGGCCTCCTGCGGCCGCAGAGAGGGAGCGTGCTCTTTGAAGGCCGTCCCTTAAAGGCCACCCCCCGCGATGAGCTGGCCCGGCGGATCGCCTATGTGCCGCAGGTCCACCGGGAGGCCTTTGCCTATACGGTCGCGGATGTGGTGCTGATGGGCCGGATGCCCTATCATTCCTTTTTCTCGACCTTTTCGGCCAAGGACCGGAAAATCGCCGAAACGTCCATCGAGCGGCTCGGCATCCTGCATCTTAGGAACAGACCCTATACGGAGATCAGCGGCGGGGAGCGCCAACTGGCCCTTATCGCCCGGGCGCTGACCCAGGGCGCCGACACGCTGGTCATGGACGAGCCGGCAAACGGGCTTGATTTCGGCAACCAGATCAGGCTTCTGGATCAGATCGCCGATCTGGCCCGGGACGGATACACCTTTATCATGTCCACCCATTTTCCCGAACATGCCTTCTGGATAGCCGATCATGTTGTGATGCTGCAAAACGGCTCCGTGCTTGCCGATGGAAAGCCCAATGATGTCATGAGCGAAGAAGCTATCTACCAGCTCTATAACACAACGGTCAGTCTCTTCAAATTCAAGGGGACGGTCGTGACATGCGTACCCTGCTCAGTCCTCCACAAGGCCGGAACGGAACAAAATCCCGGCGGCAGAGTCAGCCGCGATCCCCTTGCGTTGCACGCGACAGTTACGAATCACAACGAAGGGACAACGGAATATCAACGTGGCAGCGCGACGCTGTTGAATATGTAAACATGACACGGTGCGATGATACAGGAAACCGCCCAATCTCTGAGCCTCAACAAAGTATCGTTGGTAACGATTGAACATGCAGACAAGGGCGTGATCTTCCATCCTCGTTTTTCCCCTGAACGAGAGACCGCTGTCGGGGTGAGGATTTCCATCGGGATGCACGTTGCGGCACTGCTTTTTATCCTTTTGCTTCCCT
>JAJYAX010000012.1 GCA_021779275.1 Deltaproteobacteria bacterium
TCACTGGAATCTCTGATTTCTTCCGTTGAAACAAAATTCGATGAATGGGCAGGCAGAAGTCAGGTTCTAAAGAAACTATGCGCAATAAAATAAGACGCTATGTATAATACAGATAAAGTCCCGATTAATATTTACAGTCTTATGAACATCCTGTATTCAATGGATGATAATAATAACAAGAAAGAAAAATGGATTTTAAAGGAATTTGAGTGCATTGCTGAATCTTCGAAATTCGAGAATCTTGATAAAATTAGATGCCTGATAGACTATTTTGAAATCGATATTCCCTACAACTACGTTTATTTGTATTTTGTCAGTTATGACCATTTAGAGAAATGCACAAAACAAAGTGAGTATTCTGAGCATTCGATAAGTATATTGTCTAACTGTATAAATTCGTTAAATGTTCCAGCTGAGGAATTGGAAAAATCTAAAGCGAACGATTTTTTAAAATTTAAGAATGCGTTAAAAGTTCTTAAGAATGAACCAGAAAAATTTACCTATTACTTTATAAGAGCCCTAGAATTTTTAAGGAATTATTTATTGGTACATTATCGGGAAGAGAATGATGATTTTTTTATAAATGAGAAAGAGAAATGGAAAACTATCGGGTGGCTGAAGCTGCACACTTTTCATTCACTCTATCAAATTTCTCAAGAAAATATAAATAATAATGAAGGTCAAATTATTAGCATTTCTGATCTCAAGAATTTTAATGTCCCAGATAATTATGATCCAGCAGACCGAACGGCAATAATAACATTATTTGATAAATGGAAAACGATTTTAAAAAATGATGCTAACAAAGTTTTTAGCAATCTTGTTACTTTTACCGATATGAGTAATCATGATGGCGATAGAGAAAAGGCCTTAAAAGATTTTGAGGAGAACCAATGCAATACAATATTAAAAAGTGAACCAGTGGAAAAAAATGATGGCAAGTCCAGCTTTATATTAAGAAGGTTATTTAAAGCATATATATCCAACTCTCACCAGCTACCTGACCAAGGATTAAGGTATATATTAATTACGTTAGTCTTTTTAAAAAGAGACGGGAAACTCGCAGAATTATTGAATAGTGAAAAGATGGCATGTAAAGAAATTTTAGAAAAGCTTAAGAAAACTATGGTTAATAGTGCCACAACCAACGATGAATTGAAGAAAATATCGGAAATTGGATTGTTAGATTTTGAAACGGAGGATCATAAATTTAAAGTTCTTGAAAAAGGTAAATCAAATGAAATTAAGGCTGCATTGGAAAAAAGAAAAAAATTGGCTGTTTACTTCAAGGGATTAGTGGAAAACCAAGCTGATATTATCCAGCAATTAAATAGCGAATCAGAGGACCATAAAATTTTCATCAAAGAACAACTCAGGAATCTTAGGGCAATACTTGATAATTCGATCTTAAACAAAACTCTTTACTGGGAAAGCATTCTAGCCCGTGGAATATGTGATTACATTGCAAACCTGACCGATCAAGAAGCTGTTAATGAATACGAAAAGTTGTATGCCGGCATTATGGGATTGGTTTAATGTGTGGCATTTGTGGCATTTGTGGCATTTATGGCACCAACGATCCAGATAAAACCTCATCAATGCTTGATGCTATCCTCCATCGTGGTCCTGATGGGCGTAGGGTCCAAAACTTCCCTTGGGGCTCCCTCGGATTTTGTCGTTTAGATATCTTCGGTTCTGTCGGCATAAACCAACCAGCAATTTCAGACAACAAAATTGCAGTCCTTTTTAACGGCGAAATTTACAACCTCTATGAACTAAAATCACTTTTGCCAGGAGGCCAAAAAATCTCTGATGAAGTGGATATTATTCTGGAGTTATTTTTATTCTATGGCGTAGAATGTTTCAAACTACTCAAGGGCATGTTCGCTATTGCCATTATGACACCTGACGAACTGATCCTTGCTAGGGATGCCGTGGGGATTAAGCCACTATACATGGCGGCAGATAAAATTTTGCATTTTCCTCTTTTAACAATCTATATTTACGACGTTTTGTCTTGATTTATGCGCATCTATTTATGACGCTATGTATAGTTCACTCTTTAGTTAATAAAACAATCTGTTTTGCCTCGGAGATAAAAGCGTTGCTCAGGGTAAAAGAGGATATGGTCGAGATAGACGAGGATGCCCTGGCCGAAGCCTCTGTTTTTGGCTTCATCTTTGATCTTGAAAAAACCATTTTTAAGGGGATTAGGCAGGTGCAACCTGGTTCATATACCCGTTTTAATAATGGTCAGGTAACCGTAACCAAGTTTTGCGAATTAAAGCCCTCTTTCTATGGCACTGCAGTCTGGGACAATGCTGAATCAGTTGCTTCATTTTCTCGCTTAATGGATGCTTCAGCGAAGGCATATCTGAAACATTCAAAATATTCCCAAGCCATATATCTTTCCGGTGGGATTGATTCCACCCTGATGACCTCTTTTTTGCAGATGAATTCATCAAAAAAGCTCTATACATATACACTTTATGATGACCTAAATAATGAAGACCGGATCTTTGCTACCAGGGTTGCGGAGGCATTCGGTACTAACCATTATGAACATGAGTCGGGTCAAGACGAATGCGTATGCTTTCTTGACCACTATATCTACCATTATGAGTCACTAGTCACAGATGGCATATTCAATGTCCTCGGCAGCTTGGCCTTTCACCTCCTATCTCATAAAATTAGTAAGAAACATAAGGTCGCTTATTGCGGCGAAGGGGCGGATGAGCTCTTTGGCGGTTATTACTGGCTACACTCTCACCCCTTGGGTGTGGGGGACAGGCTCAGGGAGAGGTCGCAAAAGATCAACAACGGCAAAACCGCAATCAATGAGTACATAATGAAAAAATTTCCGGACGATGACTCGAAAGAATCAGAGATGAGAAAAGAAATCTTTGATCTGCTGATGGGGCCGGGTTTAACCAACTGTCACCTATGGAGTGTAGACCGGTCAAGCTCTGCATTTTCTTTTGAGGCCAGACCTTTATATCTAAATGACGACCTTCGGGACTGGGCGCTTTCTCTTTCAATTGAAAATAAAGTATCGGCCGACTTGAACACTAAGTTGATTTTGAAAAAATATGCCCTAGATTCCGGCAATCCGCTTATGTATGAAGTTTCGGCCCGAAAAAAGATTGGTATGCCCTCAGCCTTAAATCAATCTTTAAAAAAGCTAATTTCCCATTCCGAGGAGACTTTCCAAAAAAAGGAAGGAACGTCGGATTTACCCCACCGGCAATATTCTTCTTTCTTCCATACGGACTTGGAGAAATTGATGTTTGACAAATTTTATCAGATTTTTATCGAGAATAGAGGAAGATTATCCGGCTATTGATCAATTTAAACTTGGGAGTCTATGTTTTGGATAAAAACCGTACAAAAGAGATCGGTATCAAACACCTTAATGACATATCCTCACATATTGAAGGTATCAACAAATGGAAAAATATATTGCTCGAATACCAATTTAAAAGTGTATACACAGATGACGTCCTTGCATGGCTCTCCTCTGTGCTTGCATTAAAAGCAGTATATAGTGAGAATCTTGGAATTGGCTCTGTGCTGGTTGACAATGAGAACAATGTAGTTGGTGAGGGACATAACAAAGTTTTCAATCCTTATTTTAGAAGTGATCTGCATGCAGAGATGGTCGTCTTGAATCAGTTTGAGGAAAATAATAAGGATATCAAAAGTGTTAAAGGATACACCCTCTACACCTCACTTGAGTCGTGTCCCATGTGCTTAACTAGACTGATTACTTCCGGTGTAAATACAGTCTTGTATGTAGCGCCAGATAAATTTGGGGGTATGGTTCACATCAGGAAAAACTTACCTTCAATATGGCATGACTTGTCAGAGAATCAAAAATTCGGGCAGGCAGATTGTTCACAAGATTTGATAAATGCTTCCGAAGAAATATTTCTTCTCAACCGGGAAGAGTTAGACAAGAAAATTAAAATGCGACAGGGGTACTGAAAAAACTAGCAATATCTTCCTGTTCACAGGAGGAAAACCTGTGACAAAATTTTTCATTCCCACTTTTCCCAATTATACCTCAAACAAAGATTTGTCTATGCATTTAAAGTAGGCAAAACTTCTCAGCTTTAAGCAATAACTGCTGCACGCGCCGAACTCATCTCAGGAAATTTAATTGCTATTTTCTCTTTGGGTCTTTATTTTATGATATAGAGCAAAGATAAAATAAAGATTAATCTTATTTTAGGTTCGAGGCAGCCAGGATGAATCGAAAGCTTCAAGGGAAGTACGTGACCATAACGACTGTGGGAGAGAAGGCTCAGGCCTTTGTGCCTGCGCCGTTACCACCTCGCCCCCCCATCGAATGGACACCAGAGCTGCGATGCAAGTTCGACCAGGCTCTGCTGTCGTTGGGACGGCTGAATAGCGTCTCGACCCTGTTGCCGGATACTTCCCTCTTCCTTTATATGTACGTCCGCAAAGAAGCGGTGCTCTCTTCCATGATTGAAGGTACCCAGTCATCGTTTTCGGATCTGTTGTTGTTCGAGCTGGATCAGGAGCCGGGCGTCCCGCTGGACGATGTGCGGGAGGTCAGTAACTATGTCGCGGCACTCGAACATGGCTTGCGTCTTTTAAAAGAAGGGTTACCTCTGTCACTCCGGCTTTTCCGGGAAATCCATGGTGTATTACTCACCAAAGGGCGAGGCAGCAACCAGACTCCCGGTGAATTTCGCCGCAGCCAGAATTGGATCGGTGGCACTCGGCCTGGCAATGCGGCCTTCGTTCCGCCTCCGGTGGAAGAATTGATGGAGTGTATGAGCAAGCTTGAACTGTTCCTCCATGATCAACCCGAACCGACTCCGGTTCTACTCAAAGCGGCGCTGGCCCATGTGCAGTTCGAGACGATCCATCCATTCCTTGACGGCAACGGCCGCCTTGGCCGTTTGCTGATCACGTTGCTGCTATGTGATCAGAAAGTGCTGCAGGAGCCGATGCTCTACCTTAGCCTCTATTTCAAGACGCACCGCCAGTACTATTATGAACTGCTGAACAATGTGCGTCTGACCGGGGACTGGGAAGCCTGGCTCGATTTCTTCGCTGAGGCGATCATTGTTACCGCCACTCAGGCTGTTGAAACGGCGCAGCAACTTCTCGACTTGTCGAATCAGGACCGGGAGAAGATCAGAGGTCTCGGTCGTGCGGCAACGTCAACCCTGCAGATTCATCGGGTGCTGATGGAACATCCCATTACCACCTCGGGCCGGTTGGTGAAAAAAACCGGCATTTCCCCGGCCACAGTAAATAAAGCTCTTGTTCATCTGGAACAACTCGGCATCGTGCGAGAGTTGACGGCACAGAAACGAAATCGGCTGTTCAGTTATACAGAATATGTTGAGATAATGAGCCGCGGCACAGAACTGTAATGAAGTAGGATTTTTTGTGCTGGTTAGAAATAGGTTAGAAATAACAAAAAGGGCTTACGAAGATTCTTCGTAAGCCCTTGGATTTGTTGGTAGCGGGGGCCGGATTTGAACCAGCGACCTTCGGGTTATGAGCCCGACGAGCTACCAGACTGCTCCACCCCGCGTTGTTGAGGCGCTCAGTATACACCCAGGATTTTTCTTGTCAATAGATATCGACAGGTTTCGCTTGTGTCAGCAGGGATATCATGGCTGATTTATTCTCTTTTTCGCTCGTACATTTCCTCTGTTTCGCGGTATGTGCCTGAAAAACAGCCCTAAATGAGTCCCCGAAGTTTTTCCAGGATATCCTCGGGCAGGCTGGTCAATTTGCCCTCCCTGTTTACCGAGGCATGCACGGTAAAGCCTTTCACCAGCAGCTTGGGGCGTTGCACCCCCGCCTCTTTGCGGCTTATCTTATAACAGAATCGGCAGGAAACGGTCTTCAGCTCGGTGAGCGAGGTTTCGATGGTCAACAGGTCGTCATAGAAGGCGGGGGCCTTGAAGCGGGTATAGCATTCGGTGACCGGCAGGACCAGACCCAGTTTTTCGATATCACGGTAGGAGCAGACCCATTCCCGCATCAGCTCGGTGCGACCGATCTCGAAGTAGCGCAGGTAATTGGCATTGTAAACCACGCCGCCGGCGTCGGTATCGCCGTAGAGGACCCTGGTGGTTATCCGGTGGATCGGTTCGGTGAGGCTGCTGTTCATCGGCCCTTCTCTTTGTGTTCCAGAAGGCATTCCATGAGCTGCTCACTGTCGGAGAAAAAACCAACCCCCGGCAGCCTGGAAATATCCTCCGAGAAGGGCTGTCCGGAGCCAGGCAAGATCTCCCGGGAGTCATAGACGCAGACCGGCACCGGATCGGAGGTATGGGTGCGCAGTGCAATTGGGGTGAAGTGATCCATGGTCACCGCCACCCGGAAGTCCTCCCCCCGGTCCCTGAGTCCCTGGATGATCGGGGCCACGATCCTGTCGTCAAACTCCTCGATGGCCTGGATCTTTTTATCAAGAAGCCCTTGGTGTCCGGTCTCGTCGGGGGCCTCCACATGAACAAAGACGAAGTCCTGAGTGCGCAGAGCGTCAAGGGCTGCCTCGGTCTTGCCCTGGTAGTTGGTGTCCAGATAGCCGGTGGCGCCGGGGACATCGACGACCGTAAGCCCTGCATTGACCCCGAGCCCCTTCAGCAGGTCCACGGCCGAGATCATGCTGCCGCTGATACCGAAACGCTGCCCCAGGGTCGGCATGGAGGGTGGTCGGCCTTCCCCCCAGAGCCAGATGCAGTTGGCCGGATTCTTCCCCTCCCTGCTGCGTTGGACGTTGACCGGGTGATCGGCAAGGACCTCTCGGGATTTGGCCAGAAGAGATGCCCAGCCCGGGTCGGTGAGATATCGGTTCCAGATCTCGGTCACGTCCCGGCCGGTATGGTCATGGGGCGGGGCGGTCTCCATCTCGGGATAGGGGCCTTTGACGATCAGGATGTGCCGGTAGCTGACCCCGGGTTTGAAATGAAAGACATCGGTGGCGCAGTCCGCCTCCAGGGCCGCGATCAGCGCGTGGGATTCCCGGTTGCTGATATGCCCGGCCGAAAAGTCGATCATCCGGACATGTCCGGGCACGGAAAAGTCCAGGGTGACCATATTGCAGCGGAAGGCCGTCTCGTCGCTTTTGAGCGCGATGCCCATGGCCGCAGCCTCCAGCGGCGCCCGGCCGGTATAGTACTGTTGCGGCCGGTAGCCCAGCAGGGAGAGGTTGGCCACGTCGCTGCCCGGCGGATAGCCCGTAGGGACCGTCCGGTTTTGATAGACCTGCCCCTTGCGGCAGAGTTCGTCCATGGCCGGTGTCACGGCCGCCTGGAGGGGGGTCCGGTTGCCGATTTCGGCTATCGGCAGATCGCCCATGCCGTCGCCGACGAGTATCAGATATTTCATACTGGATCGATCTCCGTTGTCAGGTGCAGCGAACTGTAGAGATTATTCATGATCATCGCTCAGGATGCGGATCTTCATGGTCGGCGCCGTGCAGATATCCAGTCCGTCGATCTCGGCGAGGGCTCGGACCACATCCGCTTCGAGTGCCTGATGACTCATCAGGACGATATGCACCGGCTCGTCGGCGTGGCGGCTCTTCTGGATCACCGACTTGATCGAGATATTGCACTGTCCGAAGATGCCGGAGATCTTGGAGAGGACCCCGGGCTTATCCAGGGCGGTGACCCGGAAATAGTAGGGGCAGGTCAGCGCGCTCATGGGGGTGATGGTGGGCTCGCCGATGAATTCGGGCAGAAAGGACAGCGCCGGCACCCGGTTGATGGAGCCCGAGAGGATATTGCGGCCGATATCGACCACGTCGGCCGCAACAGCGCTGCCGGTGGCCATCATGCCCGCTCCCTGGCCGTAGAGGAGGATGTCGCCCACCGTATCGCCGGTGAACTCAATGGCGTTGAAGGCCCCGTTGATGTTGGCGAGCATATGGTCCTCGGGGACCATGGTCGGATGGACGCGGGCCTCGACGTGGCTGCCGTGATTCCGGCTGATGGCCAGCAGTTTGATCCGGTAGCCGAATTCCCGGGCAAAGTCAATATCAATGGGTTCGATGGTGCTGATACCCTCGGTGGTGATGTCGCCCACACCTACATGGAGGCCGTAGGCTAGGGACATCAGGATGGCCAGCTTGTGGGCCGTGTCGATCCCTTCGATATCATAGGTCGGATCGGCCTCGGCAAATCCCCTGGCCTGGGCGTCCTTGAGCACCTTGGCAAAGGGGGCACCGTGATCGGTCATCTGGGTCAGGATGAAGTTGGCCGTCCCGTTCAGGATGCCGCTGATAGCCTCGATGCGATTGGCGACAAGCCCCTCCTTCAGGGCTTTTATCACCGGGATGCCGCCGCCGACACTGGCCTCGAAGCCGATTTCCACCTTGTTTTTGACGGCCGCGGCGAAGATCTCCCGGCCGTGGTTGGCCAACAGCGCCTTATTGGCGGAGACCACATGTTTGCCGGACTCGATGGCGGCCAGGATGAAGGATTTGGCCGGTTCGATCCCGCCGATCAGCTCGACTACGATATCGATGTCCGGATCAGTGAGGACATCCCGGGCATCCCGGGAGAAGAGCACAGAACTGAATTCCTCGGGAAGACTCGTAATGGCGGTATCGGCTATCCGTGTCAGTAGCACGGCGGCACCGACCCGTTGCCTGAGACGGTCCCTCTGCTGCAGAAGTGTTGTGGCCAGTCCTTTGCCGACGGTGCCAAAGCCGATGAGGCCGACATGTATTTCTTTCATCATATTCCGTAGAGGTGGTAGAAGGTTATCTGAAACGGTCCGGAACGAAACGGACGAATTCGAGCAGGCTTGCCATTTGCGGAAAAATACCTGTTTTCCACCTGAAAGTCAAAAATTTACTCCTTGAGAAGAGTTTTCCGCCGGTCTTTGCGAAGAATTCCTCTTCAAGGAGGGTATCCTGTCTGTTGAGGTCGGGGAGGATATTTTTTCTGGCCTCGCGGGGTGTTTTAGTATATAGTGCCACCTTGCCAGGCATGGATTTCCACCACGCGAGCCAGTGGGCGCGGAGAGCCCGGTCTCCTGCCTTTATCGTTTCTCTCTGGTTAGTTATATCCCAGGTAGGAGGAATTTCGGGGGCTTGGGCGGGGCCTGTTTTCGGCGCCGGCTGGACTGCCGGAACGAAGGTTGAGGTTGCTGTCGACGATGAGTGATCATTCATTCATGGCTGCACTGCCGATAGGTACAGTCCGAGGTTTTCGAAGGGTTTTTTCAGAGAGCTGAAGAGTTAGGAGCTTATCTGCGGATAAGGTCTACGTTGGCTGTTGATACATTTCATCATCTAATTAAGGAGAGGAGTTATGGGCAAGAATATTCTGGTGTTTGGACCGAACGGAAGCGGCAAGGGTACTCAGGGAGCTATCGTACAGAAAAAATTTAATATTCCTCATATTGAGTCCGGCGCCATCTTCAGAGAGCATATCGGTGGCGGCACCGAGCTTGGCAAGAAGGCCAAGGCCTATATTGATCGCGGAGATCTGGTTCCCGACGATATCACCATCCCGATGATGATCGCCCGTCTGCAGAAAGACGACTGTAAAGACGGCTGGATCCTGGATGGTTTCCCCCGTTCCAAGGAACAGGCCATTACCCTTGCCAAAAATCTGAAAGAGGCCGGACTGGCCCTTGATTATGTGATCGAGATCGTTCTCGACCGCCAGATCGCCAAGGAGCGAATCATGGGCCGCAGGCTCTGTGTGAATGATAACAACCATCCCAACCATATCGCTTTTGAGGCCATCAAGCCTGTCATGAAGGATGGCAAACTCGTCTGCCGTGTCTGCGGCGGGGAACTGAAGGTCCGCGCCGACGATCAGGACGAGGACGCGATCGGTAAACGGCATGGAATTTATTACGATACCAAGACCGGGACTATGGCCGCAGTCAATTACTTCAAAGAGGCCGGCGGTCCGAAGGTCATCTCGGTGGATGGTTCCGTCTCCATCGGTCAGGTCACTGAACTGATCATGAAAGAGCTGTAGGAAGTGGTCGATAAGATTTAATTTCCCTTTGATTCCAGGGGAATATATTGAAAGGCATGCCGTGCTGAGCGGGCATGCCTTTTTGCCTTTTCAGACGGCAGAGTTCACACCCCTTGAACGAAGCGTCCTGCTCGTGCGTGCTTGTTTGCTTGATGAATGGAAGGAGAATTGGTAGTATTGTTTTCTTTTGAGCGCATCGTGTTATTCATTTACGGTTCCTGAGTGAGCCTGCTTCCCCCCTGTGATTATGGAAGAACAGAAAAAGAAAAAGAGACCCGGAAAGGTCTATCTGGTCGGTGCCGGTCCGGGAGATCCCGGCCTCATTACCGTTCGTGGCAGATATCTTCTGGAGCGGGCGGAGGTGGTTGTCTATGATTACCTGGCCAGCCCGAAGCTGTTGCAGCATGTCCCGCCCGCTGCCGAGTTGATCTACGCCGGGAAAAAGGGAGGGGACAAACATACCCATACCCAGGAAGAGATCAACCAGATGCTCATTGATCATGCCTCCGCCGGTAAAAACGTGATACGCCTCAAGGGCGGTGATCCTTTTATCTTCGGGAGGGGTGGTGAGGAGGTAGAGCAGTTGGCCGCAGCCGGAATTCCCTTCGAGGTGGTCCCCGGGGTCACATCGGCCACTGCCGCGGCGACCTATGCGGGCATCCCGATAACCCATCGTGATTATACGGCCTCGGTTGCCTTTCTGACCGGGCATGAGGATCCGACCAAGACCAATTCGAATATTGACTGGGAAAAGATCGCGACCGGGGTCGGGACCATCGTCGTCTACATGGGGATCAAGAACCTGCCGATCATCGTTGACAAACTGATCAGATACGGCCGGGATCCGAAGACGCCCGTGGCCGTTGTGCGCTGGGCCTCCACGCCTGAACAGCAGTCCGTAGTCGGGACCCTGGAAACCATCACCGAGGTGGTGAAGGAGGCTGGCATCAGGCCGCCGTCCCTGATTATTGTCGGCGAGGTGGTCAAACTGCGCGAGACCATTGACTGGTTTGAGCATCGCCCTCTTTTCGGCAAGCGGATCGTGGTCACCCGAACCAGAGAGCAGGCCAGCGAGCTCACCGCCGGGCTGGAGGAAGCGGGAGCAAACTGCCTGGAATATTCCACCATCAACATAGAACCGGCGGATTCCTATGAGATACTTGACGGCGAACTGGAACGGCTGAAGGAATATCACTGGATCCTGTTCTCGTCCCTAAACGGTATCGCCTATTTTTTCAAGCGTCTCTTTGCCAAGGGGATGGATGCCAGGGATCTGAAGGGGCCTGAGATCGCGGTGGTCGGGAAGAGCACAGCCGACAGCCTGCTTAAATACGGGATCAACGCCGATCTCATCCCCCCGACCTTCACCAGCGAAGGTCTGGCCGAAAGCCTGCTCGACCAGGGGGTCGAGGGGCGGAATATCCTTATCCCCAGGGCCCAGAAGGGCCGGGAGGTCCTGCCGGAGACCCTGCGGGGTGCGGGCGCCCAGGTGACGGTGGCGCCGGTATACAAGAATGTGCCGCCGCAGGGCCGAAAGGATGCCTTGCGGGATGAGCTTGAGGCGGGCCGGGTGGCCATGGTGACATTTACCAGCTCGTCCACGGTCAGAAACTTTCTGACCATGGTTGATGCCGCCGACCAGGAGGAGTTGAAGAAGCTCTTCCTGGGGGTGAAGATTGCCGCCATCGGTCCGATTACGGCAAAGACGGTCACGGATAACGGTTTGACGGTGGACGTGCAGCCTGCGGTGCACACGATACCGGAGATGATCCAGGCCATCATCGAGTTTTATCAACAATAGCCCGCAGCTGTAAGCCTTCGGCTCAGGTCGGATACGAGGTCTGGCGCCTGGAAACACCGTCCCGCTTGTTTCTGAACTCCGGCCTCATCACGGCAGGCGCTCTGGGGAATTGGCCCGTAATGGAATTTTCTGATCTGCGGTATGGAGATGTCACTACGGTCCCGGGTTTTGACGGGCCGTGCCTGCTGCTGCGGGAAGGGCAGGGGCAAACCGGCCTTCGTCCGGTCTCTTCAGAAAGACGGGCCGCAGAGGAGGAGAAAAAGGCCGTTGTCTGCAGGAACTGCGGGCAGGTGATAGCCTCCGCCGCCTCGGTGTCTTCCCCTGACGGCTCCAGGACTCACACCTTTTTTAATCCCGCCGGGATCGTCTTCGAGATTATCTGCTTCTCCATGGCGCCGGGTTGTCTGGTGCAGGGCCCGTCCAGCACTGAATTCTGCTGGTTCGCAGGCTTTACCTGGCACCTGGCCTTCTGCGGCAACTGTCTGACCCATCTGGGATGGTTCTATGAGTCCCGCGACTCGTCTTTTTTCGGTCTTATCCTGAAAAAGCTGGCCGGTGATATCTGATT
>JAJYAX010000407.1 GCA_021779275.1 Deltaproteobacteria bacterium
TGACCATCAATGATTCCTCGTACGAGACCCTGCTGCGCATAACCGCAACCAGGCCGGATTATGTCTTTTTTTCAACCTACATCTGGAACAGCGACCTGGTGGAAAGATTGATTGGCGACCTGAAGGTCTGCCTCCCCGGCTGTTCCTGTGTCATTGGCGGCCCTCAGGCGGCAGTGGTTGCCTCCCACCTCGAAGAGGGGGCCTGCACCATTGTGACCGGGCCTATTGAGGCTGTCGGGCCTGTCTTTTACCGGGATCTCCGTCTGCACGGCCTGCGGGCCTCGTATAACGCTTCACCTGTGCGGATGGGCGCCTTCAGGTCCCCGTACAGGGACTCCGATTTTGCCCGGCGTCTGCGGAACAGGCATATCTACTATGAGTCGTCACGGGGCTGTCCGTTTTCCTGCACCTACTGCCTCTCCGCGGGAGAAAAGGGGTCTCTGCATAAAGCATTGAGCCAGGTTGAGGCGGAACTGGATCAGATTCTCTCCCATCGGCCCGCGGTTCTCCGATTTGTCGACCGGACCTTCAATGATCAACCGGAACGGGCCCTGGCCATCTGGAGGTTCCTGGTGCAGCGGCAAACTCAGACGGTCTGCCATTTCGAGATCTCGCCGGACCGTTTCAGCGAAGAGATGCTTGCCTTTCTTAGGGAGGCGCCGCCGGGCCTGTTTCAGTTTGAGATCGGTATCCAGTCCACCAACCCGGAGACCCTGAAGGCCGTTCGCCGGCCCATGGATATCGACAAGGCCCATGCCGTCGTTGCCCGGCTGGCGGCGCCGGGAAACATCCATCTCCATGTCGATTTGATCCTGGGGCTGCCCTGCGAGACACGGGAGAGTTTTTTACGCTCCTTCGCCCGGGTCTTTTCCATGGGCGCCCACTATATCCAGATGGGGGTGTTGAAGATCCTCCCTGACACCCCGCTCTGTCAGACTGCGGAGGAAAACGGCTATCAGAGCTGCCGTCGGCCTCCCTACACGGTCGTGGCGACCAGATGGATCGACCATGCAACCTTCAGTGATCTGTACTGGTTTTCTGAATGCGTGGAACGATTTGTGAATAACCGCTATTTCGTCACCCTCTGGAGTTACCTCAGACGGAGAGCGGAGGATATCGTCTCCTTCTTCGAAGGGCTGCTGTCTGCCTGTCGCCCATCCTTTTTCTCCCTGGCCGCCACCCAGGAACTGCTCTGCAGGATGGTGCTTGAGGCCACGGCGGGACGCGATGATGCCCGGGTGATTTTCGATCTCCTGCGTTTCGACTGGCTGCGCTGCGGGCACAGGTTTTTGCCGGATTGCCTGCGCCTGCCGGAAGACGATGAACAGCCTGCCGCCATAAAGAAAAGACTGTTCCATGCCCTTCCGGAAAGCATTGCAGGGGTGTATGACTGTGGAGAAAAGAATCAGTTTTGGAAAAAAGGACTTTTTGCCGGGTTTTCGGAGAGCGGCCTGAGAGAATTGGGCTATATCGACCAGAGGGGAGACGGATATCTCTGCTTTTTGCCTGAACGGGAGACGGGCCTGCACGGTTTTAACCGTGTGGTGCGTCCGGCATGTCCATGATGCGGTCAATGAACGGTGGCGCCCGACCGATGAGAAATCCCCCGAAATCCCCCATTGGCTGGGGTGAAATTTACCGGAGATCACCTGACCTGAGCGGTCGGTTGAATCCCGGAAAGCAAGGAACAAAGGAGAAAAAATGGCTGTTTTCAGCATCAAGACCATGAATGCAATTGCCCCGGAAGGTCTGAACCTTCTGGCGGATAACTTCCATGTCTCGGCCAACGAGCCTGCGCCCCAGGGAATTCTGGTGCGCAGCGCCAGGGTCGATGTGGATGACTACCCGTCCCTGCTGGCGGTGGCCCGGGCCGGTGCCGGGGTCAACACTATCACGGTCGACCGGGCAACGGAAAAGGGGATCTGCGTGTTCAATACCCCGGGCGCCAATGCCAATGCGGTGGTGGATCTGGTTTTTCCGATGATCGGGGTCTGGATGCGCCATATCTATCAGGGGATCGAGTTCTGCAGGTCTCTGGCCGGTCTTGATCCGGATAAGGTGAATGCCGAGGTCGAGCGCCGGAAATCGGCCTTCCGGGGGGTCGAGATCGCCGGGAAGAATCTGGGGGTCGTCGGCCTGGGACAGATAGGTGTCCGGCTGGCAAACGGCGGGATTCACAGGCATATGCAGGTGAAGGGCTTCGATCCGACGCCGGGGCTGGAAAATATTCACCAGCTGCTGCCGGAGGTAACCATCACCCGGACACTGAAGGGGGCCATTGGAGACGCGGATATCGTCAGTCTGCATCTGCCCTTGACTCCCGGCACCACGCATCTGGTGAATGCCGGGTTCATCGGGAAGATGAAAAAAGGAGCGATTCTGATCAACTATGCCCGTGGACCCATTGTCGATGAATCGGCTGTAATCGAGGCGCTGAACAGTGAATACCTTGCGGGATACATTACTGATTTTCCAACAGCGGCCAATATCGGGCATCCGAAGGTTTTGACCACGCCCCATCTTGGGGCCTCCACCGCCGAATCCGAGGGAAATTGCGCCTCCATGGCGGTGGGTGAGCTCTCCGCCTATCTTGAGTACGGCAATGTCGCCAACAGTGTCAATTTCCCCAATGTCGAGTCGACTCCGTCGGCGAAGGTCCATACCCGGTTGATTGTGATCAATCGTGACGTTCCGGGAATGATCGCCTTCGCCACCAATGTGATCAGCGGCTACGGTATAAATATAGCCAGTTACCTGAACGAATCCAACGGCAGGATCGGCTATAATATCATCGATGTGGAATCAGAGGTCCCCGAGGGCCTGCTTGGAGATATCGCCAAGAACGGCAACGTGATCAGGACGCGTCTTATCAGGCTGGTTTGAGGATATGCCTTGCCGTGTGTTCTCCGGGCATGGACATGGAAAAT
>JAJYAX010000408.1 GCA_021779275.1 Deltaproteobacteria bacterium
GCAGGCCTATAGTACGCGGCAATACATCCGCCCCGAAGATATCCGCCCCGGACTCTTCGTCCGCAAGGGCTGCCCGAAGAGCCTCTACCGGCCGGGCAGCTCAACCGACGTTGTGATCTTTGAGCCGGGCAGGATAGACTTTACCGCCGATCTCGTTGCCAATTCGAAGCGCTGCGGCGTGCTCAGCCGTTTTTCAGCCGACTCCGGCAGGCCGCTGGTTGAGACCGACATCAGGGTCCGGTCGCCTCTGGCGGTACGAAAATGAAGCGAATAGGAAGCATAACCTAATGGAGACTCCGATGTCCGATCTGATCTTTCTCTGCACCATGAGCTGTATGCTGGGCCTGCTGCTGGCCTGGGGATTCAAACACCTGCCCCGGGAACGCTGGCAGATGCTGGCCGTCATCCCCAAGACAAAAGGTGCTGGCGACCAGTGGCAGGGGATCAATCTCACCTACTACGGCTTTTTTCTGGCCACCAGCCAGGTCCTGGCCGTCATCCTGCTCCTGACGCTGCTCGGCGCCGCCCGGATATCACTGGCCGGCGCCCTGCTGGTCACCGCCCTGATGCTGACCGTCTGCTACCCCGCCGCCCGCCTCGTCGCCATCCTGGTCGAGAAGAAACGCCACACCTTCACCATCGGCGGCGCCGCCTTTGTCGGCATCCTGCTGGCCCCTTGGTGCATCCTGTTGGCCGAGTGGTTCATCAATGAATTCACCGATTGCAGTCTGCCCATGCTGCCGGTGCTGGCGGCCATTGCCGCCGCCTATACCCTGGGGGAAGGACTGGGCCGTCTCGGCTGCATAAGCTTCGGCTGCTGCTACGGCAGGCCGCTGGAAGACTGCCATCCTCTGGTCAGGCGGCTCTTCTCGCGGATGGCATTTATCTTCGCCGGTCCGACCAAGAAGGCGATCTATGAAGGCGGGCTGGCCGGCCGCCCCCTGGTGCCGATCCAGGCCATAACCTGCATCCTCTACTGCCTGACCGCCATCGTCGGCAGCTTTCTCTTCCTGCGCGGCCATTTCACCGCCGCCCTGCTCCTCTGCACCGGCACAACCCAGATCTGGCGGATCCTGTCGGAGACCCTGCGCGCCGACTTCCGGGGCATTGCCAGGATATCCGCCTATCAGAAGATGGGCGGCCTGGCGGTGGTCTATGTTTTTCTCTTGGCCAGGATAATCCACAGCCCGTATCCGACGATGCCGGTGATCGGTCAGGGCGTCGGTCTGCTCTGGCACCCCGGCATCATCATCGGCCTGCAGATCTTCTGGCTGCTGGCCTTCCTCTTCTTCGGCCGCAGCACCGTCACCACCTCCACCCTTTCCTTCCAGCTGGTCCGGGAACATCTCTAGAGGAAGGCCTGAGGAAGGTTATCGTTCCACGAAAACCATGCCGAATTTCTGATCATACCTGCAGGAAAAGCCAAGGCCGGTCAGGGCGTCGAGGGCGACCAGTTTCGGATCCGCACCGATTGCGGCATTGCCTTTTGCCGTATGGAATTTCGGCGGCAGGAGTTCATGGACGCTGGTACTCTCTTCCGGATGATCCTTGTCGATGATGTAGGTGTCGACCAGCGTCCCATCCTGTTTGAAACACCTGATCGTCAGCCTTCTTCCATGAAGCTCGACGGTCTGATAATCCGGCTGGTCCTGCGGATCGAAAAATGCCGCATCCCAGACCTTCCTTGTCAGATCCGGATAATATTTCTCACCGCTCCGCCCGGTGACATAATAGACGGTCCCTTCCCCCGGATTCTGCATGAACGCATCCCCGGAGATCGGGTAGGTCCTGGATGTCCCATGATCGTGACCATTGAACACCACATCCACATGATATTTATCAAAAACAGGACAGAATACCTTTTTTATCAAGGTATTGGCCCTGTTGCCCTTATTATAGTACGGCGTTTTATGAAAGAGCACGAAGGTAAAGGCCGCACCCCTGTGGGCAGCGAGATCGCGGTCCAGCCATACTGCCTGTTCTGTTAAAAAGGCCGTTTCTTTTTCCGGATCAGCCTTGCCTGCCGCATCGCGATTTTCTTCGTGCGCCTGGCTATCAAGAACGGCAAAGTGGCATTTGCCGTAATCGTAGGAATACACCTGACCTTTCAAACCATCGGGCCCGTTTTGGACCAGATTGAACTGACTGATAAAATAATGGGGTTTGCCGGTCTTCCAGTCCGTCCCGTTGGAGGTCTCGTGATTTCCTGTCACCGGCAGAGCGGGCAGGGAGTCGATGACGCCCTCTGCGGCCTTGAACCAGTTGTTCCAGTGCTGATAGGATTGCCCCTTTTCCACCAGGTCGCCCATATTGATAAAAAATTTCGCATCCGCATTGGCCCTGTAGGCGTTGTGGACGGTGACGTGCCAGTTGGTGTAGTCGGGGACGTCCGCCTTCCCGCTCTGGCTGTCTCCGAAGAGCAGGAATTTAAAGGTATCGGATGATTTTTCCTGAGCGGATTCGGTTGTAAACATATGAAAGCCCGTCCACTCTTTTTTGTCATTGCCTATCTTGTAGATATACTTTTCTCCCGGTTTAAGCCCTGTCAAGGTGGTAGTAAAGAGATGCATCTCCCCCCTGACGGAATCAGCCGCGGAGGTTTTAAAAACCGCCGGGTGCAGAGAAGGAACAACCGACATCGTATCCGAACCATTTTCCAGCGATGTGTATGCAAGCGTGCAGCTTTTAACCGAAGAGCTGGTTCTCCAGGTGATGGTCATTGTCGTGGCCGGGGCCGCCGACCAGGTGAGGGTGATATGGTCAGGTCTGCCGGTCGCATTGAGATCAGCATTGATGGCTGTTCCATCATAGGCGCCTGCATGGATATTTGCCGGAATGACGAGCAGCAACGCCAAAATACCCGCCGCCACAAAAGGGCACAGTCCTTTTCTTTTGACGATACTTGCTCCCGTTT
>JAJYAX010000409.1 GCA_021779275.1 Deltaproteobacteria bacterium
ACAGATACCAGCCAGCCTCTATCGCCACCGCCGGCATGGTCCTCTGCACCCTGGGGTTGGCGTTTGCGGCAATGCTCAATGCGGCAAGTCCCTTTCCGATGATCTACGGCATCCTGCTCCTGATGGGTCTTGGATTCGGCATTTTTTCCTCACCGAACACCACCGCCATCATGGCCAGTATCGGCCCCCGGGATTACGGCATGGCCGCAAGCTTTATCGCCACCATGCGAACGACAGGCATGTTGACCAGCATGACCATTATTACCGTCCTTTTGTCGCATTTTCTGGGCGACCGGCCGGTGACCTCGGCAACAGGGAAGGAATTTGTCTCCGCCATGCAAACCGCCATGTTCCTGTTCAGCATCATGGGGGTATGCGCCATCGGACTGTCTCTGGGCCGGACACCACGCTGGGCGCCACGACGGAATGATCCCTGAAAAACCTTCGACCGGGGGTCAAAGGACCTCAGCCGTCACCGGATTGGACATCACACCGACGCCCTCAATGCTTGTTTCCAGGAGATCCCCGGGTTGCAGAAAAACAGGCGGGGTTCTGGCGAAACCAACACCATTTGGCGTGCCGGTCAGGATAACCGTCCCCGGCAGGAGGGTGGTGCTCTCCGAGAGAAAGGCGATGATCTCCGCCACGGGAAAGATCATCTCCGAGGTGGACGCCTGCTGCATCACCTTCCCGTTCAGCCGGCATTCCACGCTCAGCTGCTGGGGATCGGCAATCTCATCGGCCGTCACCAGCTCCGGTCCCAACGGGCAGAAGGTATCAAAGCTTTTCCCCCTGACCCATTGTTTCCCCCCGCCCTGCTTCTGCCATATCCTGGCGGAGACATCATTGCCGCAGGTATAACCGAAGACATAGTCCAGGGCTTCCTCTTTCCTGACGTTTTTTGCCAGCCTGCCTATGACCACCGCAAGTTCCGCTTCATAATCAACCTGAGGCGGTTCAAGGCAGGAGACCGGGATCCGGATCTCCGCCTTAGGCCCAGTCACCGCCCCGGGGTTTTTCATGAAAAGGACGGGATGGCCGGGGAGCTGGATGCCTGTCTCAGCCGCATGCTGGCTGTAATTCAAACCGATACAGAGAATTGCGGCCGGAAGAAAAGGCGGCAGCAGTTCCCGCACCTCAACCCGCTGATCTGTCAGCTCCATTCCGGAGAAGATATCACCCCGGATAACCATGGCGGACTTTCCGTTGAAGCGGCAGCCCGTATAAACCTTACCCTCAGCATCCTTGAATCGTACTATACGCATAGACCTACTCCCTGTCGTAGTTTCCTGGTCGTGATACCGAAAGCATCACTTTCGTGCAAAAACGAAAAGCACCACCTCAATCCGGCGAGCCGTCGATCTTCTGCCAGTCCCGCACCAGCTCAAGAAGCGTCCTGACCCCTACCCCGGACGGGCCTTTGGGTATATAGGATTTTTCGGTAAAGTCCCAGGCGGTCCCGGCAATATCCAGATGAGCCCAGATGGTCTTGCCGACAAACTTTTCCAGATAGGCAGCGGCCGTTATCGTGCCCGCGCCCTTGCCGCCTACATTTTTGATATCGGCCACCCTGGAGTCAATCTGTTGGCTGTAGTCTTTCCCCAGGGGCAGCCTCCACAACGGCTCACCGCTGCGCTCACCCGCCTGCACGAGACGGTTGACAAGGGTGTCGTTATTGCTGAGCAGACAGGTGTAATGGTGCCCAAGACCGACTATGGCGGCCCCGGTCAATGTGGCAAGATCGATGACGCAATCCGGCCTGTACTTTTTGATGCCATAGGCCAGGGCGTCCGCCAGGATCAATCTACCCTCGGCATCGGTATTGACTATTTCGGAGCTGATCCCGCCATAATGACTGATGACATCTCCCGGTTTGACCGCCGAACTCCCGGACATATTGTCGGTTGCCGGGATCATCGCGATTATATTCAGATCCGGCCTTTCAATACCCACCGCCTGCATGAAGGCCAGGACCGCCGCTCCACCGCACATATCATACTTCATATCCTCCATCCCGGCGGCAGGCTTCAGGCTGAGCCCTCCCGAATCAAAGGTCAGCCCCTTGCCGACAAGAAGCAGGGTCTGCTTCTTCTGCTGGGCCTTATATTCGAGAATCACTAGCCTCGGGGGTTCCGATGAACCCTGGTTCACCGCCAGGATCCCTCCCATCCCGAGCCGCTTCATATCCTTTTGGTCCATGACCCGGCATTTCATCGCATATTTCCCGGCCAGGGACCGCCCCAGGAGAGCAAAATCTTCCGCCGTCCATTTATTGGCCGGCTCGTTGGCCATATCCCTGGCAAGGCAGGCGGCCTTGGCCGCATTTTCCCCCCTGGCCATCCCCCGGCGAACCAAGGACTCGGCGGAATCGGAGACCAGTATCACCTCCCGCAGTCCCGGGTAGGCTTTTTCTTCCGGGTCAGGTTTTTTATATTTCACGAACCGATAGTCGCCCAAGGCCAGTCCCTCGACCAGACATTCGGCCGTCTGCCCGCCATCAATCCGGTCCAGCACCGGCAGGCGGACCATGATGCGCGAGGCCTTTGCCTTCTCCGCCAGCCCGGCGATGCCGCCGCCTAATTTTCGCATCATCTCCCGGATCTCGGCCGCCGTCGTCCCGGCCTCAATCCTGCCGATGCCGAAGACCGCGATACGCTTTGCCCGTATCCCATCGACCTGCCCGCTCTCGGGATAGAAGAGTATCCGCTCACCGCTCTTCCCCGAAAAATCGCCGACCTGAAAGGCCTGCTCGACAAGACGGCCAATGGCCCTGTGCCCCTCAGGAACCTCTTTCTCAAACTGGGTAAAACAGGTGACAAACACATCACAGCCGTCTTCTCCAAGATCTCCCGATGCCAGCAAAAATTGAGTAAAATCCATCCCCTTCCCTTACAATACGCCATATTATAAAA
>JAJYAX010000410.1 GCA_021779275.1 Deltaproteobacteria bacterium
GGCGCATCGGGCTGTCCCTGCCTCTGAAAAACCATAATTACCTGCGCCAGGTGGCCTGGCAGCTCGCCGATCAGGAGGATAGCCAGGCGGAGAAGAGCAGGAACGCGGCCCCCGCACCCAGGCGGCAGAGCAATGAGCGGCCGCAGAATCTCAGCAGTCCGATTGATCAGTATGTCCAGGGGCTGAGGGATACCAAACCGACCGATGCGGAGATGACGGCATGGAAGAACGGACAGTTGAAATAGTCATGCCCTGCGCGATCTGCGGGATGGATTCTGAGCCGGGCGAGAGCCTGTGCGCTGCTTGTCTGGACGGACTGCCGGATTGTGACGGCTGGAAAGAGGAGGAATAACCATGGCAATCTCCAAGGCCAATCTGGCCAAGATCCATATCGCCAAGAAGGAACTCGGCCTCAGCGATGAGGCCTACCGGGATATCCTGGGTCTGCATTTCCAGGTCCAGTCGGCGAAATCTCTCAATGACCGGCAGGCTGCCGTGTTGTTGAACCGGTTCCGGGTGCATGGCTGGCAGCCCAAGGCCTCGGCCGCAGGCAAGAAGTCCACCGGCAGTCCGAAGTATAAAGAGGGCTATAAGCGCAAGATCGTCGCCCTGTGGATAACGCTGCACCAGAAGGGTGTGATCCGCAACGGCAGCGACCAGGCCCTGCAGGCCTATGTCAAGGGCCGGACCGGCCGGGAGAACCTGCGGTTTTGCGACGAATCAGATTGTTATCCGGTGATCGAGAGCCTGAAGGCCATAGCCGAACGCCACGGAGTCGATCTTGTTCGATGATCTGACCAAATTGCCGCCGGAGCTGATGCCGACGATAGAGGAGCTGCCGGGCGACCTGCGCCGGATCGCCGAGATCATCGACGAGGTGGCTCCGGGCTGCGGCGTGCTGGCCGGGCTGCGGCTGGAGGCGGAATACCGGGGGACGGCGGCGTATTTTCACAATATGGACGAATGGCGGCGCAAGCTCCGCAATAATTGGATCCGGCGGCGCTATGACCAGGGGGGACGGCCCAACGATATCGCCAGGGAGGCCAATCTGGCAATCCGGCAGTTCTGGAATATCGTCGGCTGCGAGCCGGTCGATGACCGGCAATTAAAGCTGTTTTAACGGACCCTGGCCCTGCTATGGCCTGGTGTTTATCGGCACGCGGCTGCGGTGGTGAGCGGGATTACGATTGTTTTTATCAACGAACACGCTGGTATCTATGCAGCAGATTGACAACATTGGGGTATCCGCTCTGCCTGGCCAGATCCATGGGGGTGTTGCCGTCATGGTTTTTGCTGTCTACGTAGGCGCCGCTTTGCAGCAACAGATAGACCACATTCTCGCAGCCATGCCGGGCGGCATTGTGCAGGGCAGTTTCTCCCCAGGCGTAGGAATCGACATCCACCCCCTGGTTGAGAATATTTCTGACCTCATCTATTCGGCAACTTCCGGCGGCCCGTATGAGATCCCGGCTCATGTCATCGTTGTTTGCGGCCATTGCTGCACCCGCCTGCCAAACAGCCAGGACCATTATCAGGAGTAACGGCATGATCATCGTGCAATGGACATGTTTCGAACGCATGGTTTCCTCTCTGTGGTTTGGATTTGGGACATATTCTTTTGGTAAGGTTTACTTGATATCGCAGTTCATTGAATGTGCCAAGAAAAAATATAGCCGTTCTTGACTCGACAAACAAGGATGAATTTTTCTTGACAAGCACTTCGCTTCCGGGATACCTTGATCGTGCAGCCGAAAAAAACGGCTGTACGGGATTCGAAGCCCGGAGTTCACAAGGCGGATGCAACCGCCGCCCTCGATCTGATCAGGCGGTTTTTTTGTGTCCGGAGTTCGGCTTGCCATTTTGGGCGGGTCGGGCGGGGAGCCGCAAGGCTCGCCGGTTCCTTGTGGCCGGTCTTCGAACCCGTTCGATCCGCCCTTTTTTGTTTCGAAGCAATGAGGGGTGAAAAACTATTCATTTACGCAAGGAGAACACCATGAACAACCCAGCCGTAGTTCCTTTCTATTTTCAGGAAAATGAGATTCGATCTCTTGCTGATGAGCAGGGAAACCCTCTGTTTGTTGCTAAAGATATGGTTAAGGTTCTTGGGTATTCAAACACGAGTGATGCCATCAATAGACACTGTAAGGGGGTCGTGAAATACTACCCCCTTTTAACCTCAGGAGGTATGCAAGAACTTCGCGTGATTTATGAGCCTGACCTTTATCGGCTCATAGCTGGATCTCAATTGCCCAGTGCTATCGAGTTTGAAAAGTGGATATTTGAAGAGGTCTTGCCGAAGATTCGTAAAACCGGGTCATATTCACTTGCCGGTCAATCCGCCCTTGACTCCATGACGGCGCAGATCATTCAGATGGTGGTTCCGGCGGTGATCGGCCAGGCCACGACGGCCATCGTCGGTCAGATCGCACCGCAACTGGAAGGTCTGCAGAGGCAGGTCAACAATGTGCAGATCAATTTCAGCCATACAGGGACGGTCTGGAGCTTCAGCTATCACTGCCTTCAGGAGGGAAGCACCAACGCCTATGTGGAAAAAGACGTGCTCTACAAGGCTTATTGTGATTACTGCTCAACGCTTTCCTGCTGCCATCCGGAGGCAAAACCGGGCTTTCTCTCCAAGCTCTACAGGGCCTTCGTCAATACCCGTGCCGCCCATATCGGCCGCTTTGGACGCAAGGTGCCGGTGGTGCGCGGCATTACCCTACTTCCGGGCTATGCCAAGATAATCGAGGATCTACGCCGCAGACGCCAGGAAAGCGACGCCGCCGAGCTTGCCCGCAGACGGGAGGTGTATTGCGGAGTCGTCGAGGGACGGGAGGTGCAGTAATGCCATTAGCCACCCACTCCACCCACCCGGTGGATATCCTGGAAGAGGCCAGCCAGATCACCCGC
>JAJYAX010000411.1 GCA_021779275.1 Deltaproteobacteria bacterium
AGGGATGTCGGCCCTGTCCCGAAGGCCCAGCCAGGCCAGCCACTCCAGACCGGTCCGGATCTCGGGGGCCTGCACCTTTCGGTACAGGCCGATCGAATCAAAGAGCCCGGAGAGAATGATGGAAAGAGCGCTGCCGGGTACCCGATGCTCCCGGTGGAGGGCGGGAGAGACGATCCCCATCTGCTTTTTGATATCCCATATCGATTCTCCGCTGCCTCTTCTTCTACCGAAGATCCTGAGAATATTTGTGTAACATCTGGAATTGTCACCGGTAATAATGTCGAGGAGCGTCGATTTGCCGCAGCCGTTGGGCCCGGTGACCAGGGTGTGGTCACCGGTACGGATAATCAGATCGAGCCCGGAAAAGAGCCTCTTGTCGCCATAGGCGGCAAAACCGTCCCGGAGGAAGACCAGCTCCTCTTTGCTCTCGGCCGCCATTCGGGTCAGGGAGAGAGGCGCTGGAGTCTGAGGGCCCAACTCCGCTGTTCCCGGATTGCCGGAGAGCAGCGGAAGTATCCGCTCTCTTGGGCCGGCATGGCTGAGATGTCCCGAACTGATAACTGCCAGATGGGTGCACCAGGCGGGGATGTCGCTTTTGGTGCTGACCGTCAGGATCAGTTCAATTCCCTGGTCGGGCAGACGGCCCAGGGCCTGGTTGAGATCGAGACACGACTGTTCGTCCAGACCGTCATAGGGGTTTTGCAGGACCAGTGTCGTTGCCCCTCCGGTCAATTCCCGCAGGAGGACCAGCTTTCTGCTCTGCCCAGAGCTGAGCTGCCTGTAGCCCACCTCAAGACAATGGTCCAGCCCGAAGGTCTCAAGCAGGGGGAGGTTGGCAACTCGATCAGGGATAAACTCACGGACCAGGGTGCCGGGATCGATTTTTCCCAGGATGTCGGTATCGTTGTTGCGCAGCTCTTCTTCAAATATCTCCTGCTGCACTTGAAAAGACAGGAGTCCCGGATGTTCCGGGAGCAGGAGGATGTCGGCGGAGAAGTTATCCAGCCTGCCCGACAGAAGGTCGACCAGGAAATCGATGCCGGACCGGTTTTTGCCATACACGCACCAGGACTCTCCGGGCTGGGTTGTGAATTCCGCTATCGATAGACCGTCATGGTGGAAGTTTTTTATATGCATGGCCTTCTTTTCATACGCTGTCCTCTTCTGCTATACAGCGGACCCTTCCGGTTGGGAATATTCAATCAAGCAGCAGTGCTCTTCAGGTGTTTCATAACGGGTTCATCTTCCTTGGGACCGGCTATGAATGACCTATAATATGTTATCTCCGCGAAGGAAGTCAAATCTCAATCCGCCGGACTCTGCTCAATCTTCTATGACTTGGCCTGATTGACCGAGACGATGGCGAAGAGAAAGCAGACACAGCCTATGATTGCGAGCAGCAGGTAGTCGGTCGGGCTGGCGGGTTCGGCGAAGGCGGCGGCCCTGATGGCCTTGGCCGCGTGGGTGAGCGGCAGGAGCTCCAGGATCCGCTGACCCCAGATGGGAAGGCGGGAGAGCGGGAAGAAGGTGCCGCCCAGGAAGGCCATGGGGGTGATGATGAAATTATTCAGGAGGGCCTGGTCGGCATGGGATTTAACGTGCATGGCGAGGCCCACCGCCAGGGAGGCGAACAGAAAGCTGTTGAGCAGAAAGGCCAGCCAGAACAGAGGGTTGTAGGACAGCACCACGCCGAAGAGCGCCCCGAGCAGCAGGATCACGCCTCCGGCCAGGACAGCCCTGGTCATGCCGGCCAGGACCTCGCCCATGACATAGGCCAGATTGCTGATGGGTGCGGCCTGGAACTCATCGAAGATATGCCAGTAGAACCTGGCGATATTGATCTCCTGGGCGATGGCGAATGCCTGGGTCATGCTGGCCATGGCCGCAAGACCCGGCAGCAGAAACTCCATATAGCTATGGTCGCCCACGTTGACATGGCGGCCGATGGCGTAACCGAAGGCGATCAGGTAGAGCAGCGGCGACACGGACCAGGCGGGGATCAGCTTGGCCAGGCGGCGCTTCAGGATTATCATTTCGCGCAGATAGACCGCTGTCCAGCCTTTAATCATGCTATCTTCCTCCCGGTCATGGAGATAAAGGCGTCCTCCAGATTGATCCGCCGTACCGTGCAGCCGTCCATCCGGCCGGCCAGGTACTCTCTCGCGCTGTCGCGTGAGCGGAAGTAGACGGTCTGCAGCCGGTTGTCTTCCAGATAGTCCACCGCCCATTCCCCGATGGCGGCCATCAGGTTGACCGGCGTGTCTTCCGCAACGATCCTGCCCGCATCCAGGAAGGCCACCCGGTCGGCCAGGAACTCGGCCTCTTCGATATAGTGGGTGGTCAGAAAGATGGTGGTGCCGTCGCTCCGGATCTTCCTGACCAGGCCCCAGATACGCCGGCGGATGGCCGGGTCGAGACCGACGGTCGGCTCGTCCAGGAAGAGGATGCGGGGGGTGTGCATCAGAGCCCGGCCGATCAGGAGCCGCCGCTTCATGCCGCCGGAGAGGGTCTTGACCAGGACCGTGCGCCGGTCGTCCATCTCGACATAGTCCAGTAGTTCCTTGGTCCGGCGGACGATGTCGGCCTTGGTCATATGGTGCAGGCGGCCGTGGATTAAGAGGTTTTCCTCGACGGTCAGCTCGGCGTCCAGATTGGTATGCTGCGGCACCAGGCCGAACTGGGCCTTGCATTTGATCGGGTCCCTGCCGATATCGAAGCTGTTCAGCAGCACCGTTCCGCCGTCCCTGCGGGTCAGCCCGGTCAGTATCCGGATGGTCGTGGTCTTGCCTGCGCCGTTGGGTCCCAGGTAGCCGTAGATGGTGCCGGGACCCACCGTAAAGGAGACCTCTGCCAGGGCGGCCCGGTCTCCGAATGTTTTCGTCAAGTTCTGTACTTCTATA
>JAJYAX010000412.1 GCA_021779275.1 Deltaproteobacteria bacterium
CCTGCTCCGAGTCCAATGCTCAGCCCAAAGGCGAGCAGGTACTTGTTCACCCAGTACCTCTTTCTTTTTTTGAAGACAGCCATACGATGACGGAAATGGTTTTGCGCTGTTGCAAATGCAGACAAGACGTTATGCAATGAACTGCAGACTGGATGCTGATACCATAATTTATCTTGAAATTATTTCACATTGCCGGCTCGGCCGCGGAGGCAGGAATAAGCTGTTCCTCTGCCGTTTCCACCCTGCATGGCACGAATCGATGCAGAGGAGTGCCGAGTGGGTCCCGGTGGCTGTTTTTGGTGAGCCGGTTGACATTTATACCGTACACCTTACCCGCATAGATCAGACCGAAACCATGGGGGATCAGCACCGTTCCCTGGCGGATATCGCTGCTCATTTCCAGTTCCCCGACCTCGCTGCCGGCCTCGGTTGTGATGCGGACCTGCTGGCCGGCACAGAGGCCCAGAGCGCTGATATCGTCCGGATGCATGGCAATGGTGCAGGCCTTTTTGTCCTTATTCCAGGCCGGATTCCGCATCAGGGTATTGGCGTTGTATTGCATATGGCGGCCGGCATTCAGGATAAGCGGGAATTCGGCGGACGGTTCCAGGTCTTCCTGCTCCGATCCTGCATCCAGTCGTTTCACCTGCTCTTCCAGCTCCGGGATATACACCTCGATCTTCCCCGATGCGGTCGCAATTCCGTCCATGGGATTGGCTGTGTCGGCCTGACCCACCCAGAGTCCCTGCGGATTCTCCATGATGGCCTGAAAAATGCGGTCACCCTGATCGAGCCCCGGTTTAAATCCGGCCCGCGCCGCATTTTCCCGGAAAGACTTCGGCTCGGTCATCAGCATGCCCCACAGCGCCGCCTTGTTGGCGCTCTGCCATTCTTCGCCCAGGGTCTTGGCCAGGATGAATGCCATCTTCGAGCGTATGGCGGGCTCCCTTGCGGCCCATTCCATGAGCCTGGCGCCGAAATGCAGACGGCTGCCTTGGCTGGCCCGGGCCACATCTTCGGGTATCTCGGGGATGAGCCCGAGCCTGTCGGCCAGAGCGGTGAAGATCTGGGAGGCCTCCAGACAGTCCCCGGGCGCTTCCACGAGTGGCTGCCGCATCTGGAAGTAGACGCCGGGGTAGGTCCAGGGGAAAAAGGCGCCGTCCCAGGATTCGTAGGCATTTTTACACGGTAAAATGTAATGGGCGACTCTCGCGGTCTCGCTCATGACGATGTCGCAGACAACCAGCAGGTCAAGTTTTTTGAAGGCCGTCTCATAGGCCGTGGTGTCCGGATAGGAGCGA
Source organism: Deltaproteobacteria bacterium (assembly GCA_021779275.1). Taxonomy (GTDB): domain Bacteria; phylum Desulfobacterota; class Desulfobulbia; order Desulfobulbales; family Desulfocapsaceae; genus CAIUQR01. The sequence continues at coordinate 1,302 of JAJYAX010000412.1, forward strand.
AGCGGGTTGCAGCCGTTGACATAGACCGCTCGCAGGCGCTCCGGATGCTCCTGCAGTATCTCTTCCGGGACGACCGCCGGCGGAAAGGACCCGGCCGCCGCGGGAGGCATGCTGGTGGCCACGGTCCGCCAGGTCTTCGGGTTGCGTTCATCGGCGTGGAACCCCAGGGGCATGACCATGCCGGGAATCAGATTGCCTCCGCGCACCCCGACTCTTCCGCAGAGGACTGCGAGGATATTCATCAGATAGGAGTTGAGGGTGCTGTGGCGGCCCATATAGATGCCCAGATCCGGATGCATGCACCATCGTCTGGTCGTCATCAATCGACAGAGATCGACGACCTGCCGGTGCTCGAGTCTGCAGACGGCAAGAGCCCCTTTAATATCCATTTCTGAAAACCACGGCCGGACCTTGGTAAATCCCTCCACATGATTTTCCAGGTATTTCGTATCTTCCCAACCCTGCTCCAGGATAATCGCGATCATCGCCTTCATCAGCAGGGCGTCGGTGCCGGGCGCCACCGGCAGATGGATATCGGCGATTTGCGCCGTCTCGCTCTTTCTCGGATCGATGATCACCAAAAGCTTGCCGGGATTTTTCGCCATCCCGGTCAGTACCTTGGGGGCCTGCGGCATCTGATGGCTCTGCATGCCGTTCCAGCCCCAGCCGACCAGCATCTCCGTTTCCTGTTCATCGGGGATGGTGATATTGTATTGCTTTCCCAGCATGCGGCCGTATACCCACCAGGCGCCGCTGAACTCCTGCCCGGCGGAAGAGTAGAGGTATTGCGAACCTAAGGAGCGAAGCAGGGAGAGCCCGAAGGCCGCCTCAAAATGCCCCCCCTGCGAGCTGGCGCCCAGATAGGCCAGACACCTCGGTCCGTGGGCGTCAACCAGCGTCCGCATCCTGGCGGCGATCTCTTCCGTCGCCTGCTCCCAGGATATGGCTGCAAAACCATTTTCCATCCGTTTGAGGGGAGAGGTGAGGCGGCCTTCGGGGTATTGATACCTCAATATCTGCATCCCCTTGCGGCAGGCATACCCTTGACTGCGCGGGTTGTCCTTGTCCGGCCGCACCTGCACCATGATGCCGTTTTCGACCAGGACCTCCAGGCCGCAATTCTGAGCGCATAAGATACATCCGGTCTTCTTCCAGGCTTTCATGTCTATTCCCTTTTTGTTGTTGGAGAGATAATGCGGATCGGTGATTTTTTCTAAAATACCCCTTGCGGGCGAAGAAGAAAAGAGGCATAAATGCCAAATACCGTGCCGAAATGGCCATGCCAGGCCCAAAATCTATAAAGAGGATGAAGTGAAAATCACATTTCTGGCGGCAGATGGTTGTCTTTCTTCAGGCATCACCGGCCTGCTTGATATGTTTTCCATCGCTAACCTGTGGCAGACATTCCTGACCGGCAGGGCCGAGCCGCTCTTTGAAACGGAAATTGTGACCCTTGGCGGCAGGCCCGTCCTCAGCAGCGGCTGTATCCAGATGCTTCCGCACCGCCCCCTTGAAGATGTCCTGGTTGCCGACTTTGTGGTGATTCCGCCCTTTATTCCCCTGCCGGATCCTGTCGCCATCAACAGT
>JAJYAX010000413.1 GCA_021779275.1 Deltaproteobacteria bacterium
CCGGGGCGGGACCAGGGTGATAGCCACATTTCTGGCCTTGATATGGAGCCGAATTGCGCTTCCGACGGGAGACTGCAGCCGGGGGACCTTGATCAATCCGCCGCGAAAGCGCAGGCTGGTCAGTCCAGTGGTGTCATCATGGGCATCCACGGAGGTTGGTATCATGGCCCCTCCTTCGGCGTAACCGATCAGATGCTGAAGCTCACGCCGGTGCACGATATCCTCGATCACCCCGGCCGCCGCCACACGGCCATTATCCAGAATGACCAGGGTATCGGCCAGGGCGAGGATCTCGTCCAGGGAATGACTGACATATAATATCGGCACCGAAAAACGGTGCGACAGCCGGGCAATAAACGGCAGGACCTCCTGCTTGCGGGCATCGTCCAACGAAGCGAGCGGTTCATCCATCAGCAGAAGTGATGGACTTGTCAGCAAGGCCCGGCCGATGGCCACCCGCTGTTTTTCCCCGCCGGAGAGCTTGGCCGGACGCCGGTCTATCACATGGGCAAGGCCGAGCAGGTCTATCACCTCATCCAGGGTCACATACCGGAGATCCCGGGGAGTCAGCCGCATGCCGTAGGTCAGATTGGCGCGAACGGAAAGGTGCGGAAAGAGCCGGCCCTCCTGAAAGATATAGCCGATCCGGCGCTTCTCCGGCGGCAGGTTGACCGCAGTCTTCGCATCAAACAACATGCGCCCGCCGATAACGATGCGCCCGGCATCCGGACGAACAAGGCCCGCCACCATGGAGATAATGGAGGTCTTTCCCGCCCCCGAACGGCCGAATAATGCCGTCACCCCGCCCTGCATGGTTTGAAAGGCGGCATCGATGGAAAAATCACCCTGCCGGCGTTGTATATTAATATCAAGCATGGATTCTTTCCTCAGCCTTCCCGGCGGACGGCAAGACGCCGGGTCTGAATTTCGGAGGCTATCAAAGCCGCCATGCCGAGCGCAACCGAGATGACGCAGAGCCGCATGGCGCCCCCTTCACCGCCCGGCACCTGGGTCAGCGTATACAACGCCAGCGGGAGGGTCTGGGTCTCACCCTGAATATTGGAGACGAAGGTGATGGTGGCGCCGAATTCGCCGAGGCTACGGGCGAAAGACAGGATCACTCCGGCCATGATCCCCGGGATCATCAGAGGCAGGGTGATGGTGAAGAACACCCTGACCGGTCCGGCGCCCAAGGTTCGAGCCGCCGACTCCAGTCCCCGGTCGATACCTTCCAGTGAAAGCCGCACCGCCCTGACCATTAGAGGAAAGGCCATGACGGCCGCGGCCAGGGCAGCCCCTTTCCAGTTGAAGGCGAAGGTGACGCCGAAGATATCATACAGCCATGCGCCCGCCACGCCTCTGCGTCCAAAGAAGACCAGGAGCACATACCCGATCACGACGGGCGGCAGGACCAGGGGCAGATGGATGATGCTGTCCACCAGGGCCTTGCCCGGAAATCGCAGACGGGCGAGCATCCATGCCGTCAGGATGCCGAGCGGCAGGCTCGCCGCCACCGCCCAGCAGGACACCCACAGGCTCAGCTTAAGCGCCTCAAGTTCAACAGGAGTAAGTGTCAAAGAATGCATCAGCGCACAGAGAACCCGTATTTTTCAAAAATTGCTTTGGCCTCCGGGCCCTTCAGAAAGGCGAGGAAACGGTTGGCCGCAGGGGTGTCCTTCCCGGCAACCGCCGCCACCGGATAAATGATGGCTGGGTGACTGTCCTCAGGGAAAACGCCTATCACTTTAACCTTGCCGGAGATGGCCGCATCGGTGGAATAGACGATTCCCAGGGGAGCCTCGCCACGCTCAACCAGGGTCAGGGCAGCCCGGACATCGTTGGTCCGGGCGATGCGATCCTGAACGCCTGACCAGAGACCGAGTGATTCTAAAGCCTTTTTCCCATAAATGCCAACCGGTACATGATCAGGGTCTCCCATGGCTAGTTTTCCATCGGCCAGGAGTTCGCTCAGTTTCAGCGTTGAGGCAACAGCAACCTGTCCCAGCCTGCTGTCGGCCGGGGCGATGAAGACGAGCCGGTTTCCCAGCAGGTCGGCACGGCTAGCCGGGACGATCATCTTTTTCTCCGCCAAATAGTCCATCCATTTCAGGTCGGCCGACAGAAAGATATTGGCGGGCGCTCCATTCTCGATCTGTTTGGCCAGGGTCGACGAGGAGGCGAAAGACGGTGTGAATTCCCCCATCTTCCTCTCCACGAATATCTTGCCGATATCCGTCAGGGCATTGGTCGTCGAGGCCGCCGCAAAAACAAGGACCTTTTCATCCGCGGCCGCATCCTGACTCCCCAACACCCCTGAAAAGAGCAGGGAAAAAAGCGCGCACACGATCAAGAATCTGCTAATCATTTGTTTTTTCATAATTTTCTCTCTCCTGTTTACTTTTCTTGCTTTGTTGATCTGTCTTTCAGTGTAAAATCAGGCAATGGCCAGCAGGACATCCGAGGCCTTGATGATAGCCGAAATCGTCATCCCCTCTATCAGACCCAGCCGCTGTACTCCTTCAGAGGTCAGAATCGAGGTGACGGTATTGCCGACATCGAGATCGATGATCACCTCATCGTTGACCACACCGGGGATGATGCGGTTTATCCGGCCCTCAAGAATATTGCGGGCTGAGATCTTCTGCCGGTCGACATCCAGGGCCAGCAGGACCGAAGGCGCCTTGACGATGGCCAGCACCTCAACCCCGGGCGCAAGACCCAGCCGCTGCACCGAGTTTTCGGTAATCACCGACACAATCGTATCCCGTCCCTTGAGGGCAACGGTGACCACACTGTTGACGGCCCCTCTTTCAATCCGGACCACATTGCCGAACCAAACGTTGCGAGCACTGATCTTCATTTCAAT
>JAJYAX010000414.1 GCA_021779275.1 Deltaproteobacteria bacterium
GACAAAGACGATTTGCTTGCCATCGGGGGAATAGGTCGCCGTGACGTTGATGCCTTCATTTTTGGTCAACCGTTCCAGTATTTCCCCCTGACTGTCCATAAGATAGAGGTCGGGGTTGCCCTCAAAAGAGAGGGTTGCGATCATGGTTCGGCCGTCTGGAGCCCAGGCCGGGGCCAGATTCATACCTTTTCGGCGGGAGAGAACCCGTGTGGTCTGGCTTTGCCGGAGATCCGTTATATAGAGATTCTGGTTTCCTGTATGGTAGGATGTGTAGGAAAGAAATATTCCATTGGGCGTAAAGCGAGGAGAAACGACAAGATTCTTATGGCGGGTTACCTGTCTGAAATGATGTCCGAGAATATCAGTGATGAAGACCTCTTTTATCTTGTTATTCAACGAAACGAAGGCGATCTGGGATGAGGCGATGCCGGGTTCTCCGGTGAGTTCCTGGATAACACTGTCACAGAATTTAAAAAGCATTTCATCCTTCTGGCTCATCGATCCATTAAGGGCCTTTCCCATTAGAATGCCGCCGCTGGTAACATCCAGTAATCTCAATTCCAGGGAAAGAGTATCCCCTGAAGCCGAATATTGGCTGAGGATCACATAGTCGACGCCAAGCTTTTTCCAATCGGCCTCCTGGACGCCGCCATAAGACTTGGCAGGGACTATGGAGATGATGCCGTGAAACTGCAGGGCGCTTCCAAGAATATCGGCCAGCTCTTTTCCAAGAGGTTGTTGCTGGTCCTGGGAGCCTTTATTGATAAACAATGGAACTGCAATATTTATCTTTCTGGCCTCGGGTGAGGTTATATCAAGATATACCCGTTCTCCTGCCCGAACAGTAACGGGGAGGATGATTGATGCGAGTGCGGCACAGAGGACAAGAAGGGACGCCGTGATTTTTTTCATAGTAAAAAAGGTAGTTAGATAGATTTTATAAGGCTATTGGATACCTGTCGGTTTGAAGCGAAGGCCGATCTCATACTGGGATTTGCGTAAGGCCGCCGGGATCTGCGGAAGAGGCGCGGCATCGTGCAGTGTTTTTTCGACGAATTGATCAAAAACAGAATCTCCCGAACGTTTTTCAAAATATTGATTGGTAATGGCGCCGTCCGTACTGATGGTTATCACAACAACGGCAGTCAGAGACGGGTCCCATTTCTTAAATTCCGGCAGTGCCCAGAATTGTTGTAACCGTTTATAGATGGCAGCCTGATAGAGCTTCTCGGCGCCGCTGGTATTGTCACCGGAACGGGCATTTGTATTTTCACCACTCCCCTCGCCGCCTCCAGATTGGGTCCCTGTCGCCTCTTTGATTGTATTTTTACCGCTGGTTGCAGAATGAAGCAACTGTTTTAATTCTTCAGCGGCTTCGCGGGCGTCCTCTGCCGCCTTCTCGGCCCTGACAGCGTCTGCAACCCGTTCTTTCTGGAGGGTTTCGAGTTTCTTCTTCCGCTCTAATTCCTGTTCCCGTTTACGTTCGACTTCCTGCTCCCTTTGCTGCTGGATTTCCAGTTTTCGAATCCGCTCATTGATGAGTGTATCATCGACCACATCTCTTTCAATTTTTCTTTTCAAGGGCTTGAGCGAAATTGCATTAACAGGTGCGGGAGGAACAATCGGGGCCGGAGCAACCTTCGGCCGCACCACCGGCTCCGGAGGCGGCGGTTGCTTTATCTCGACAGGTTTGATTTTCACCTCAGGGTTGGCGGCCTCAACCTTTTTGGGAGCTGGTTCCTGCTTGGCCGGCTCCTGCTTGGGGGCGCCTCCGGCCTTCGGTCCGGATTCAGAGATACTGACAATGTTTACGGTGTAATTCTCTGGTATTATAGGTTTCGTGCGGAAAATACCGGGCAAATATACGCTGAGAAGAACCAGCAGGACATGCAGTCCGACAGCAAGATTGAGTGGCAGTTTCCACTCGGTGTTCCTCATATATGACACCTGAAATTCCTGGTACACAGTACTATTTTTTTTCCTCCGATGGTTGGGTGACCATGCCGAGTTTATCAAAGCCGGATTTTTTGATGATATCCATCACCCGCACAACAGCCCCGTAGGGGACATTTGTGTCGGCTCGGAGAAAGATAGGATTTTTCTTCGTTTCTTCGGGTTCCTTGCTCAACTGGTCGCCCAGCAGTGCTTCATTCACGGAAATTTTTCCCAGAGAAATATTTTTATCTTTGTCAATCGTAACGACGATGGGCTCCTTGTCTTTCTGGACAAGGGCCTTATCCGTGGTCTGCGGCAGATCAACATTCAGCCCCTGTGTCATCATCGGGGCGGTAATCATAAAAATAATAAGGAGCACCAGCATGACATCGACGAGAGGGGTCACATTGATCTCCGATACAAGCCCTCTATGACCATTTCCACGAACAGGTCCCATGAGACAATCCTTCTACTCTAATTGGAATTACAATAAGAAACTTACACCCGGCTTAACAGATCGCGTTCAACCAGATTGAGGAAATCCGTCGAAAAGACCTGAAGTTCATTGTCAATATCTGCAAGCTTGTTGGAAAAATAATTATAAAATATAACCGCCGGTATCGCAACCGCAAGGCCTGCGGCTGTAGCAATAAGGGCCTCGGATATACCGGGGGCCACAACCGCAAGTGAGGCGGAACCGCGGGCGCCGATATCATGGAAAGAGGCCATGATGCCCCAGACCGTACCGAAAAGGCCGATAAAAGGAGTGGCGCTGCCGGTGGTTGCCAGGAAGGGAAGGGCTCGGCCCAACTGGGCGATTTCCTGGGATTCGGCTTTACGGATTGCCCTTTTCAGATTGTCCATGGTTGCCATCTGCATATCCAGGGTTTCTCTGATTTCCTCACCCTCATGACGGTTTCTGATCCGG
>JAJYAX010000415.1 GCA_021779275.1 Deltaproteobacteria bacterium
CACCGCCGCCCCGCCGCTTAACGGGCATTTGTTTTCGCAGATGCCGCAGCCGATACAGAGTTCATCGCTCACATAGGGTTGGCGCAGGTCAACCTCTTCCCCCCTGCTGTTCAGCACCCTGGCCTCCCGGAATTTTATCGCCTTCTCCGGGGTAGGGCAATGCTCCTCGCAGACCATGCAAGGAACACCCTTGGCGAAAGGCAGGCAGCGGTTTTTATCGAAATAGGCCCTGCCGATGACGGTTTTCCGTTTTTCCTCTCCGGTCAGTCTCCTGATGGCGCCGGTGGGACAGACCTGACCGCAGAGGGTGCAGTTGTACTCGCAGTAGCCGATGCGCCCGATCAGCCGGGGTGTGAAAATCCCCTCCAGCCCCGCCTCCAGCCAGGCGGGCTGCAGGGCGTTGCCGATGCAGACCTTCATGCATTCACCGCAACGCACACAACGACCGAGGAAGGCGGCCTCGGCCAGCGCGCCGGGAGGCCGGATGAGCAGCGGGTCGGAAAAGCGGGCCAGCAGACGGGTGGGCAGCACCAGAGGGACCAGCAGCCCGGCGGTCAGACTGGTCAGCACGGCCCTCCGTGACAGATCGGTGGCCTGTTGGTCCACACTCCGCCGGCCGTAGGAGATGCGGGCCCCGGGGCAGTGCGTCAGACAGTCGAGACAGAGGATGCATTCGGCCGAAGATATGGATCGCTGCTCATCAATGGCCCCCATGCGGCAGATGCTGCGGCATTGCCGGCACTTGCCGCAGTCCGCCCTCCCGCCGGAAAGCGACAGCAGAGAGAAACGGGAGAACAGCGCCAGCAGCGCCCCCAGTGGGCAGACCTTGCGGCAGAAGAACCTGCGCTCCAGGACGCTGAGTCCCAGGACCGTCAGCAGCAGAAAAAGAGAAAAGACGGACAGCCCGTAGACCTTGGCGGCAAAGGGCAGCAGGGATTTCAAGAGCCCATACGCAGGCTCGGTCGCGGCATTCACCCAGCCGGGGGCATGCTGGTAGGTCCAGGTGAAAAAGGAGGCGGCGGCAGAGTCCAGGGCCGGATGAACCGCAAACGCGAGGCCCCGCACCAGCAGGGAAAACGGATCGATCAGGCCGGTCAGGGGCAGACCGAAGAGGGCGGACGAGAGGAGGAAGATGAGCAGGTAATACTTCAACTGCCGTCGTCCCGGCCCCGGACTCTTCTTCCGTTCGATAAAGAGATGACGACTGCCGTCGATGAGGGTCCCCAGAGGGCAGATCCAGCCGCAGAAGAACCGTCCGAAGATCAGGGCCAGGATAAGGGTGAGCAGGGCCGGAAGCATCAGGGCTATGACCGTCTTCCCCGCCAGCATGGCGGAGAAGGCCAGGAGGGGATCGATGCGAAAGAGCAGGTTCACGGCCCAGGTCAGCTCATCCGCGCCTGAATAATCGGTCGTGATAAACAGGAAAAGAAAGAGCGCGAAAAAGAGGGCCTGCCCCAGCCTCCGCCAGGCCGAGGCGGAAAAATGTATCGTGGGCCGAGGCATCAGGCGGTCATCACCGTGATCCGGGCCAGATCCATTTCCCCCAGTCCCATGCCGTAAGCCGCAACAGTCGAGGCAATGGCATCGGGCTTGAGCCCAAAAAGGGTTGCGGCATAGGCGTCGGCCGCCACCGGATCGGCTGAGGCGATCAGGGTGTCGGTCTTTTCGACATCCTTGCTGTCGCCGCCCTGCGGGCCGTTGCGCAGCAGGATGCGGGTGGCGTCGATCACGGTCAGCTTCGGCCTGATGACTGTCGCCAGGTCCGCCAGATTCTGCCCGATATTCTGGTGCAGTGAACCTCGATTGCCGCCCAGCACTCCCATGCTGTTCTTGAGCCCCAGGGTGAGACGGGAGAGGCCGTGATGCTTGGCGACCGGCACGTTGATATAGCAGTCGCAATCCAGGGCATCCTTATAGATCTCCCATTTGGTGATTGACCTGCCCTTGGCGATGTCCACCGGTATGAATTTTCTGGGATCGATATGTTCAATGACGGCCCGGCTGTCGTTGATGTCATGGATCGCCTTTTCTATACCGCTGTTGGCATAGCAACGCCTCTGCTCATTGCATGTCCGGTCAAAGACCAGGACCTTGGCCGCTCCTGCCGCCAGGGCCTGCATGACCAGGGCCTTGACCACCAGAGGATGGGTGGTGGCGCCCAGCTCCGGGCTGCGGTCCCAGCCGATATTGGGCTTCACCACCACCCTGTCTCCGGGTCTAACGAAATGCCCCATACCACCAAGAGGGGCCAGCACCCGGGCGACCAGGGCCGCATAGTCCTCGCCTTTACCCAGGCTGAGCACAGACTGCAGCCGTTCCGCGGCCAGCGCCGGCCGAATGGTGAAACGGGGGATCGTTAGGGTCGCCCCAACCGACCAGAGGAAGATGTCCCTCAGAAATTGGCGTCTGTCCATACCAGTCCCTCCCTTTTTCCGCCTTCCGGCCTGTTTTCCGGTCCGGATTATTCGTGATTTCTCATAGGTTGCCTGATCTTACTGTTTGACCAGCTCCACCCTGCGGTTCTTGGCCCGGCCATCCTCGGTATCGTTGGACGCAACGGGTGCAAACTGGCCGCAGCCATAGGCCCTCAGGCGGGCAGCTGCGATGCCGTGACTATGAACCAGGGCCTGCAGGATGGCCTCGGCTCGGTCCTGGGAAAGCTTGATGTTACTGTCCACCCCGCCTACGTTATCGGTATGGCCCACAACATTGAGCTTGAGTCCGGAGTCGGCATTGAGGAGTTTGGCGATCTCACCTATAACCTGGGCCGACTCGGGTTTGATGGTGGACTTGCCGGTGTCGAAATTGATGCCGTAGACCGCGGCATGACCCTTTGCCCTAATGTCATTGGAGAATACCT
>JAJYAX010000416.1 GCA_021779275.1 Deltaproteobacteria bacterium
TCCTGGTTGCCGTCAATGGACTGGTGGGATTTGGAGGCAATGGATCTTCCTATGGACAGGGCCTCGATAAGCCCGAGAAGGGCCACGGCCAGGGCCTTGGGCGCCAGCTCACGGATGGTCTCGAAGGTAAAGTCCGGCATGGAGAGCGGGGGCAGTCTGTCCGGCATCCGGCCGATCAGGCTGATGCCGTGCTGACCGCCATTGAGAAGAAGGCAGAGCAGGCTGCCGATGATCATCGCAAAGAGCATCCCCGGCCAGCGGGGTATCGCGGCCCGGAAAAAAATCGCAGAGGCTAAGGTGATCACGGCCACGGCCAGCACATAAAGATTGACCTGGTTCAGCTTGCCCAGGATATGCAGCCAGACCGCGAGAAAATCATGATTGGGCGGCTGGCTGAGTCCAAGGACATGTTTTAACTGACTTGTGGCAATCAGGATGGCGGCGCCCGTCGTGAAACCGACAACGACGGAATGGGAGACGAAATTGACCAGTGTCCCCAACCTGGCCAGGCCGAAGGCCAGTTGATAGACCCCGGCCAGAAAGGTCAGGGTCAGGACGAGCCGGATATATTCTTCGGAGCCGGGTTGGGCAAGAGAGCTGACGGAGCTGAATACAACAATGGAAATCGCCGTGGTCGGACCGGAAATCAGATGCAGGGAAGAGCCGAAAAGCGCGGCGATAACAGGGGTGATAATGGCGGTATAGAGCCCGTATTCCGGGGGAAGCCCGGCAATCATCGCAAAGGCCACGCCCTGAGGAAGGACGATGACCGCCCCGGTCAGTCCGGCCAGGAGGTCGGCCCGCAGGGTGTCCATACCGATGAAGTTCCACCAGCGCAGAAAGGGAAAGAGTCTGCGCAGCCGGGATATGGCCCCGGTGGACCGGGGTTTCAGGTTATACCCATGTATCATTCCGCATGCGTTCCCTGCCGAATTTTAATGTTCTCAATCTTCAACAATAAAGGGGATGATGTTGACCTGAAGGGACTTCACCCCATCAATCTTTTCCGCCAGACGTGTGACCCTGTCGGTGATGTTCTTTTTATCGGTCAGTGAGCCGCGGACATTGATAAATACCTCTCCCCTGCCGGCATCGACCATCACCTTGGGAAAGACCGGCGCCAGAGAGGCCTCGACCCGGGCGGCCAGCGCCCTGTCGTCGAGCAGGAGACGGCTCTCGGCGGTAGACGTGAAGCATGGCTGTTCCAGGGCATGGAGAATGATGGAAACGGCCTGATCGACATTCATGTTGCCGATATGCAGGATCATGTCGTAGAGCTGAGCGTTCCAGGGATCCTGGCCGAATATCTGCTGGCCCCATCGTCGCCGTTCCGCGTCATCGTTAACGAGAATCAGGCGGGCCTCGTCGGCCGGGATGTTTTCGCGCAGCATTTCTTCGCGGACGCGATCCTCAAGATTTGCACTGATTCTGATCTTGAGAACATGGGGAATATCCTGCAGAAAAAAATGGCTGCCCAGGCCATGAAAAACAACATTATCCTGCTGCAGATGGGTGAGCAGGGTCGCCCGAAAGAAGGCGATGAATCTCTCCTTGCCGGAGGTGAAGCGATCAAGAATGGTCGGGGCGTCATGGATGGCCCGAATGAGCTTCAGTTCGGGAATATTGAACTGTTCCGAGGCCTCAAGAATGATCTCCCGGGATATGCACTCATAGTGAAGTTCCCGGGCCAGTTTTTCCGCGACCTCCTTGCCTCGACTATAGGAGCCTCGTGATATGGTAATGATTGACATGCCGGACCTCTATCCCGTTGCTTGTTCGTGAAAATGGCTATTGTCAAGGGTAAGTACGTATTTTAAAATATCCATAATTTTTTTGCCGATGATCATGGTGACCGCCTTGTTTTATGAACAGGAGTGGTGTTGATGGGGCGGTCCTCTTTAGTAAAAGACTCTGTTGGAGCTAATCGTGATACCACGATAAATACATCTGGGGCAAGAATTTTGATGATAAAACGGGTGCAAACGTTGGAGGAACAGCCGCGCCTTCGTGCAGGTGGGACATGGTGTAACGGAAAGGGGCCTTCCTGCCCCTTTCCGTTACAGAACCTGGATTTAAAAATAGGCCTCCATGCTGAGATAGATCTGGTCTGCTCTTTTGATGGGATCTATCCCCAGGGCTCCCATTTTCGCAAGATCGGTGCTGCTTGATAAATCATAGGGGGCCATATTCCAGTCTCCCGAGCCGGAATACGCATATTCGTAATGCTGGTAGCCGAAACGGAGAAAGGCCTTGCCGTATTTCGACACAGCCACCCCGGTGGGAAGGTCGTAGATGCCATAGACCTCATAGACCGATCCGCGAGCGGCCAATTTCGACTGGTAGATATCATCATTACCGGGGGTCATGGCCATCCAGTACTGTGAACCCCAGTTATATTCGGTACCCAGCTTCAGGCCGATGCGATCAAAGTCATACCGAAGGCCGAGATAGAGGCTGTATCCGTTCTCGGTTTTTGTGTTAGGCTGGCCGCTGGTGAAATCATTGAAGAAACCGCTCTGATCCGGCCTGGTCATCGACCAGCCGCCGGCGATGAAATAGTTCAGCGACTTGTATTTATTCTCGTACACCGAGGAGGTATGCAGCAGGTTCCCGGATGTTCTCTGGGGACCCATCCCGCTCATAGTACCAAATTGAGCATTAATGATCGGATCCTGGAAGTTGGGATAATTGAAGAGATTGAAGGCCATAAAGGATTGGATGACGAGGTTCTGATGGTCCTTGCTGATGGCATCCCATTCAAGGCCCGCGAAATCGGTATCGTTCAGGTTGTTGGTACCGTCCTGCAGACCGTTCTCAAACCCTCGGCCGTAACAGAAGCGGACTTTCCCGGTCCCCAGG
>JAJYAX010000417.1 GCA_021779275.1 Deltaproteobacteria bacterium
TGTTGCGGAGATCCGGGCGGGATTTAGCGACAGAGAAGAGATCAGATGCCGGGGGGTGCTGATGCCGGGCCTGGTCAACGCCCATATCCATCTTGAACTCTCCCATCTGACGGCGGTACAGCGGCCGGCGGCGGGGCGGAAGATGTGTGACTGGATTGAGGACCTGCTTAGGTCCAGAGGCGAGAGTGGGCTTACCGTCTCCGAGAGGGAGCCGTACAGACAACAGGCCCTCCATAACCAGCACCGATCCGGTGTCATACTGCTGGCCGATATCGGGAATGAACCGCAGCCGCCACAGCACGGCCTCCCCGTGGTCTTCCTTTTCCGGGAGTTTCTGGCCCCGACCGGACAGGCAACGGCGGCGGCAAAGGCGCTACTCTCCAAACTTCCGGACTCCGTTGCGGCCACCGCTCATGCTCCCTATTCAACCTCGCCGGAACTTCTTCGGGTATTGAAAAAAAGGACGACACGTCTGGGGCAGGTCTTTTCGCTGCATGTCGCCGAATCGCCGGAAGAGATTGAATTTCTCCGGTCGGCCACCGGGAGTTTTCGAGACTTTCTGGAACGGCGAGGGGCCTGGGATGAGACATTTTCAGATAATGGAGACGATCTGGAGGGGACGGTCATGTATCTCCGGCGACTGGGCCTCCTTGATTCCCGGACCCTTTGTGTCCATTGTGTCCATATAACTGAAAACGAGATCCGGCTGCTGGCGAACAGCGGGGCGCATATCTGTCTCTGTCCGGGGAGCAACCGGTTCCTCCGGGTCGGCAAGGCGCCTGTGCAGCACATGCTCCGGCACGGGCTGCTGCCTGCCCTCGGTACCGATTCAATAGCCTCCAATGAGACCCTCGATCTCTGGCGGGAGATGGGAATTCTGAGAGCGGATCACCCTGGCATCGATCCGGGGAAGATTCTGGAGATGGCGACCCTGGGCGGAGCCGTGGCCTTGCAGTGCGCAGACGATTTCGGGAGTCTGTCCCCCGGGCGAAAAGCTGTATTTCTGGAGGTGCATCCGCAAAGGTTGGGGCGGGTTGTCTCGGAAAGTGAACTTGTTGATATTCTGACACTCAATGGTCGGCCGCAGATGGTCTCGTGGATTGGTTGCGGGTAAGGGGTTTGAAAAAGCAGGTAAATGTCTGATGGATAGTCAAAAACTCGCCCGGGTGGGCATGGTCAAGTATGTTAACATGGCCCCGATTTATGAGGTCTGGAAGCGGACGATCAGGGAAGAGGGGTGGGAACTCGTCGAGGCCCCGCCCTCGGCCCTGAACCGGATGCTGGCTGCAGGTGAGATAGATCTCGGCTTTGTCTCCGCCTATGAATATTGTGTCAGACCGAAAAGCTATCAGATACTCGCCGATCTCTCCATCAGCGCCAACGGGCCCGTCGGTTCGGTTTTTCTTTTTTCCCGTATACCCGCAGCAGAACTCACCGGCCGCACAGTCCTTTTGAGCAGCCAGTCGGAGACCTCCGTCTGCCTGGTGAAGATCATTCTCGAAGAGTTTTTTCGGGTGCGGCCGGACTATAGCTCCGGGGAGATTTTTCAGGGGGATAATATCTCCCATACGGCCATCCTGGCCATCGGTGATGAGGCCCTGCGTCTGGCCGACGATTCACGGTTTCCCTGCCGTCTTGATCTGGGTGAGATCTGGAAGCGGCATACCGGGCTTCCCTTTGTCTTTTCCGTCTGTGCGGTTCGTGAAGACTTTTGTGCACAAGACCCCGGCCTGGTTGCAAAAATTCATCAGGAAATCCTGCGCTGCCGGGATGAAGGCCGCAGGGGACTCCCGGCGATCTGTGAACTGGCGGCCCCACGGGTTCCCATGACGGTGCAAAAATGCTATGAATATTTAACCGGCATTGAGTATGATCTCAGCGAGAAAAAGATACAGGGGGTGACGAGATTCTTCCAGTATCTGATTGATCGCGGGGTGGCCGCACCGGATGCCTTACCTTTGAAAATCAGACCATTTTAGCTGTGATAGAGCCGGGTTGCTCTCTGATATACTATGAACAACGATGCCATTGGAGAAAAATATCTGGTCGCGGTCACCGGGGCAAGCGGGATGCTCTTTCTGCAACCCTTCCTGAGATTGCTGGGAGAGCAGGATGTGGTCGTGCATGGCATCTGCTCCGACGCCGGCCGGGAGGTCCTGTCTTTTGAAGAGGGGTTGAATCCTGAAGATCTCCCGGTGGTCTCACGGTGGTTTGACCTGCATGATATCTCGGCCCCGCCCGCCTCGGGCTCCAGCGGCTATGCCGGGATGGTTGTGCTTCCCTGCTCGATGGGGACCCTTGCCGCTATAGCCTGCGGATTATCGATAAATCTGATTCACCGGGCTGCAGACGTCCTTTTAAAGGAGAGAAAAAAACTGATCCTTGCGGTGCGGGAGACGCCCTTCAACAGGAACCATCTCCAGAGTATGTTGAAGGCCCATGACGCAGGGGCCATAATATGTCCGCCGATGCCCGGGTTCTACCTGAAGCCAAAGACCCTGGCGGAGGCGGCCGAGACCTTCGCCTGGAGGCTGGCCGATCAGATCGGTCTGCGGGGCATGTCGAGAAAACGCTGGGGAGATACGGATTGATGTTACGAAAAATCGGCATACTCCTTGAGATGATCAAGTTCAAGCTGACCATCTTTGCGCTGCCCTTTGCCTTTACCGGGGCCTTTCTGGCTGCACGTGGGGTTCCGCAATGGCGTGTTATCTTCTGGGTGATTCTGGCCATGGTCGGGGCCAGGACCTGCGCCATGGGATTTAACCGGATTGTTGATGCCGGGTTCGATGGGGCCAATCCGCGTACTGCCGGCCGGGCCCTCCCTGCAGGCGAGGTGCGGATGGTGGAGGCCTGG
>JAJYAX010000418.1 GCA_021779275.1 Deltaproteobacteria bacterium
AACTGATTCGGGGCAATATCCATATAGGTTACCTTATCAGAAGTAGCGGTTACAACCTCCCCATCTTCCCTGACAATAAGAGAATCCGGCACTATACGCCGCTGTTCATCAATTGGGGTTGATGCGGGAGCGATGATATGCTTCTGTTCCTGCAAGGCGCTGCAGTATTTCATCTCATCGGTGACGATCCTGTTTTCAACCTTGCGATAAGGCGTCTCAATAAAACCATATGGATTTATCCGCGCATAGGTGGCCAGTGAAACGATAAGACCGATATTCGGTCCCTCAGGTGTCTCGACCGGGCATATCCTCCCATAATGAGTCGGGTGTACGTCTCGCACTTCAAAACCTGCGCGCTCTCGCGACAGACCACCGGGTCCCAAAGCGGAAAGACGCCTCTTGTGGGTTACCTCTGAAAGCGGATTGGTCTGATCCATGAACTGAGACAACTGACTTGTTCCGAAAAATTCCTTGATAGCGGCAGAGATGGGCTTTGGATTAATCAGGTCATGCGGCATCAGTGTTTCAACATCCTGAAGCGTCATCCTCTCCTTGATGGCCCGTTCCATCCGAACAAGCCCCATACGGTATTGGTTCTCAACGAGTTCACCTACCGTACGGACCCGGCGGTTGCCGAGGTGGTCAATATCATCGACCCCGCCCTGAGTATCCTTAAGGCGCACAAGATATCGAATTGAATGAATAATATCATCATGCGTCAATGCACGGTGCTGGATATCAATATCAAGTCCGAGCTTGGCATTAATTTTGTATCTGCCGACTTCCGAGAGGTCATAGAGATCCTGATTAAAAAACAGATTCTCAAAAAATGTTGCAGCAACCTCGACGGTAGGCGGGCTTGAAGGTCTGAGCCTTCTATATATTTCCAGCAATGCCTCATTTTTAGAAGCGACTTTGTCGAGGGCAAGCGTCCTCCTGAAGGCCTCCGAATATTGGACACCATCGATAAAAAGTACATCAAATTCGTTGATACCGGCTTCCTGAAGGGACTGCAGAACGGTTTCATTCACCTCTGTATTGGACAAGGCCAGTATTTCGTCCTCGGTACCAGGTTTCAAGATAGTCTGCGCCAGATAACGGCCGGTGAGCTCTTCTCGGGAAATCTGCAGGTATTCGATACCCACCGATTCAATTTTCTTCGACAGGACCTTGCTTACCTTTCTGCCTTTTTTGGCAATAATTTCACCATCAATCGGGCTTATAAGGTCGAACTCAAGTCGTTGTCCCCGGGCGGTCTCAGGATCAAAATGAATTTTAAATGTATCCTTGTCACATATGACTCTGTTAATCGGATAAAATTCCCGCAACAGTTGTTCATCTGAATATCCAATTGCCTTCAATAAGGTCGTGACAGGGAATTTTCGTCTCCGATCAATGCGTACATGCAGTATATCTTTGATATCAAATTCCAGATCTATCCATGAACCCCGAACCGGAATGATACGTGCGGAATAGAGGAGTTTGCCGCTGGCATGGCTTTTCCCGTTATCATGGGTATAAAAAAGTCCCGGCGATCTCTGGAGCTGGGAAACAATGACCCGCTCAGTGCCGTTGACAACAAAGACCCCATCGCCGGTCATCAGCGGTATCGAACCGAGAAACACCTCTTGTTCTTTAATGTCCCTTATGGTCTGAACCCCTGTTTCACTGTCGATATCAAAGGTCAACAATCTGACAATTATTTTAAGCGGTATTTCGTAGGTCATTCCACGCTGCAGACATTCCTGCACTGTGTATTTCGGCTCTCCAAATTTATACCGGACAAATTCAAGGGAACAAACGCCGTTGAAATCATTGATAGGAAAGACATTTTTAAGAATAGCCTGCAACCCGTAATCTTCCCGATCATCCGGGTCCTTATCCATCTGCAGAAACTTCTCATAAGATTTCCTCTGCATGGATATCAGATGGGGAGGCTCAATTATGCTCGCCACCGTGGCAAATTTCTTTCTTACACGTTCCATATATAGTCCTCGAGGTTGCCTTAAGATCGTTTACCTTAAACTACAACAGTTTGACAAAAAATGTCTTAATGTCTGCGAAGCGGAAAAATACGTCAGGGGATTACAAAAGGGGTAAATTCGTTTGGAAATATTTTGTAAAAAACCATCAAAAAGAAAAAGGGTGAGACAACAGTATGTGCAGTACGTAAGATCATGATATCGACCATTAGGATAGAAGTATTTCAGCACTCTGGCTGATAAACAAACCCGCTACACAACATACCGTAAATACAAATATAATACCAAATTCTTTTCTTGGTATCTGAAACGCAACACGCTACGTAGCAAATGCCCGTAGCGTGTTGCGTCTAACCGGAGTTGTTCCGTTCTCGGAACAACATCTGCAATCGTACAATTACTTGATCTCTACAGTACCACCGACTGCTTCTATCTTGGCCTTAATATCAGCAGCCTCTTCTTTCGTTACGCCTTCTTTCAAAGGTTGGGGTGCCTCTTCAACCAAGGTTTTGGCCTCTTTCAATCCAAGATTGGTGATGGCGCGAACCTCTTTAATAACCTTGATTTTCTGATCGCCGGCGGTGGCCAGTATCACATTAAATTCGGTCTGTTCCTCAACCGGAGCGGCGGCTACACCACCACCGGCTGCAGCTACTGCAACTGGTGCTGCGGCAGAGACACCAAATTTTTCTTCGAGTTCCTTTATAAGTACCGAAAGCTCAAGAACGGACATATTAGAAATAAAATCAATTACATCTTCTTTTGTTACAGCCATTATTCTTTACCTCTTTTAGGTGAGATTTAAATATGTGTCGATGAGACACCTTAGTTATCAGCCTGTTCTTTTTTATCCTTGATAGCCTGCAATCC
>JAJYAX010000419.1 GCA_021779275.1 Deltaproteobacteria bacterium
TCAGCAGGACCACCTCCAGCACATTGAGGAGGCCCGCGCCAAAAACCATGAGAAGAACCAAGGCAATCGAGATAAAGGACAGTCCGGTGCGCATGAAGGCCAGGCCGGTCCTCCCCTTGGCCAGCGCCGTCCGGTATCTGGCCAGCATGGTGCGCTGTTCCGCCAGCCAGGTGCGCAGGCGGGCCAGGGCCGTTCTACCGGCCGATGCCGGGAAGCCGGGATTTATATCGCGCTGGTTTTCAATGAGGCGCCGGATATCAGCGGGAAGAGCCGCCAGAAAGTGCAGGGAGTCGACATGCAGGGCCTCCCGGGCAGCCTCGGCCACGGCGGGATTGTTTGGGTCGGCGGCAATTATCCAGGCCTCTGTTGTCCTGACAGCCAGGGGAAACCAGAGCATTTTCATAAGGTGATCAAGGTTCACCGAAGGGAGGACCTCTGCCGGAATCGTCAACATTTCATCGTATTCGATAAAAGGCACGCCGTAGTGTTCTGAAAGAAGCGCCAATGCCGCCCGCCTGGTCACCTGCCGGTCTGCAACCAGCTCTTCCAGATACCTGCCGGCATCCTTTTTTTCCGTCAACAGGTTCTTCAAACTCTCTTTGCCGAGGTTTCCTTCATCTGCTTTTTCTGCAGAATTTGAGACCTTGGCGTCATGGAGCACCGGACATTCAGCCCGCTCCGGTTGTAGCGTCATGGTCTCATAGCTGGTCTATTTTCATTGGGGACCGCATCATGGTCTTTCGTTGTTTATTCCCTTGGAAAACGGGACAGGATCCAAAGAAGATCTGAACCGGTTGCCCTTATGCCGGAGCGACATCGCGCCTCCTGGATTCCACCCAAATTTCTTGCACAGATGAATACACATATTTTTCACTAAATTCAAGGCTGTCGGTTTTTAAAAACCATCTCACCGGCGGTTCAGGTCCCGTTCTGTGTTGATTGAGCAAGTGTGCCGGACACACCGGTCAAAAAAACCGAAGAGGCTTGCACCGAAATTATTCCCCATCTCTTGATATTCTCCGAAGCAGGTATATTTATCAGAAGGCAATAATTACTCTTTGTTCAGGAACAACACAAATTAAGTAGAGGGCTTGCGGCCGGCAATTCGTGGTTACACGACAAATATTTTCTTTATCGTCCAACGTTTCCCGATTTCGATGATACCGGGATATGCCCATAGAAGCTCAACCCAATGGAGGAAGAATGAATAATCATAGGATAATGGTAATCGACGATGAAAACATAGTAGGGAAAATGCTCAGGGCGATCCTGGAACAAGACGGGTATATGGTGGAACTTTTTCTCAGCGCCTCTCCCGCACTCACCAGATTGAAAGAGGAGAGGTTTGATGTGGTGATAACGGATCTGAAGATGAAGGGCCTCGATGGCCTGGAAATCCTGCACACGGTAAAAGAAGAGTATCCTCAGACCAAGGTCATAATGATCACCGCTTATGCCAACCTGAATATCGCCATGGATGCCTTACGTGAAAAGGCGGACGATTTTTTTCCCAAACCAGTCAGGATTAAAGACATTAAATCAAGCATTGAACGTTTGTTGAAATAAAGAGGCGGCCTTATGTTGTCGTTTCTTTCTGTGACATAAGAGTATACTGCAGATCCTTCACAAGCCTGGCGGCACGCGTGTATCCAACGATTCCGACAAGGGTCATCGCCAGACTGCCAAGCGCAAGAAAGATGTCGAACACAGACCACCAGGACAGACCGAACATGCGGAGAAAAGCAACGGCGATGGAAAAAAAGGCCAGGCCGGTTCTGATAAGGGCCAGCTGGGTTCTGCCCTGAGCCATATGGGTTCTTATGGTGGATAAGGTCGTTCGAGAACCGGCCATGGAGGTTCGATTTATTGCATATTGAGTGCGGTTGTTGGCCATTTTATTGCGCTGTTCTGCTAGATCGCTTCTGGACCGTGACAGATCGGTTCGCAGGACAGCCAGATCGGTTCGTTGCCCGGCCAGGCCGGAACGTTCCCGGGACAGGTCTGTCCGGATGCTGGCCAGTTCGGTAGACTTGGTGGACAGGCGTGTCTGCTCGCGGACAAGGTCGGTACGCTCCTTGGCCATATCGGTTTGTTTGACGGCAAGACTGTTGGTCAACTCGCTGTGATCCAGCATATCCGAGGCCGTATCCGTCCGACTTTTAGCCAAGTCATGGATTGATTGATCAATTTCGGCGCCTTGTTGCTGAATTTCAATCAACTGGGCCAGCAGAGTCTGAATTGCGTTGAGCGTGGAGGTGACCTGGTCGTGAAATTTTTCTTCATCCATATCCTTATTCCTTTTCAATGATGGGTTGAATCATGAGAGATTCACCGGCCCCGCTGGTATAATTGATTTCCGATTTCAAGTATTGGCGCATAGCCCGGGATGTATTGGATGGCATCAAAGCCGGGAACGGATCTGGCGACCTCAAGGACAATTTCAATCTCCGGATCGTCAAGATAAGGACCTACCAGGCAAATACCACTAATTCCATCGCCCGTGGCCCGGATCTCAAGGGATGCCGTCCGGGGATCCGTCACTAACGCCTCTTCTATGGTGGTGGTGAGATACAACCTGTCCACCTCGGCTTGGGATTCGGAGGTCGCCTGAAAATCGGGTTCTTTCATGAGGTCTTCGACAATTCCGCAGGCCGCTTCCAGTGTCATATGGCCCATATTCAGGGTAAGATCATAGAGCATGGTGTTCCTGATATCCTGGGCATACATAAATCTCGCCCATTTCACACGATGGTCGTCTTCCTCCCGGATATATTCACGGGCTTTTTCCTCGTCACATTCCAGACGCTGCATGGTCATTTCCACCCGCATATTCAGGGGGGCTTCAATTCTG
>JAJYAX010000420.1 GCA_021779275.1 Deltaproteobacteria bacterium
TCCAGGGCGGCAGGATGGTGCGCAGGGCATCGGCATAGGTCGGCGGGAAGACGCCAAACCCCAGGCGCAGACCGGGGATGGCATAAAATTTAGTCAAGGAATTGAGGGTGATGATATTCTCCGCCGCACCGGCAAGACTCCTGCCCTTGTCCACAAAATCCAGAAAGGCCTCATCAATGATAAAAACGGTCCCCGGGAAATCCGCCGCCAGTCTCGCGATGCTGTCCGGGTCCACCAGCCTGCCCGTCGGATTGTTCGGCGAGCCGATCACCACAATCTCATCGCCGGTCAGCTGCGAAGAAAGGTCGCGGGGGTCAAAGGCAAAGCCCCTGTCGGGAGAGAGCAGAAAGGGCTCGACTGCGATGCCTGCCAGATGCATGACCTTGGCGTAATCCACATAGGAGGGCATCGGGATAATGGCCCGGCTGCGATGCAGTATCTTTGGGAGATGATAGAGGAGTTCGGTGGTCCCGTTGGCCGGGATGATGGCTTCCGCAGGGACATTATACTGGGCGGCGATGGCCCGGACCAGATCATAGTTCTCGGGGTCGGGATAATGCACCAGGTCTTCAATGGCGCGGCTGACTGTCGCCCGCAGCCATTCCGGCGGACCCATGGGATTGATATTGGCGCTGAAATCCAGGATCTTCGGGGCGCCTGCATGCTGCAGGCGGGCCAGGCGATGAACATTTCCTCCATGCACGGGGGCGCTCACCTTTTCCATAGTATACTCTGGTAATACAGACATCTTCTTCACTCTATAGTCAAATTTGCTGCTGCTGAAAACCCCTCACAGGCCCAGGGTATTGGCCATGCCTACAGCCACGGCCATCTCGGTCAGTTCGCAGACCGCTCCCAGGGTGTCACCGGTCGCCCCGCCTATCTTGCGCCGGCACCAGACCGAAAAGAACAGGCCTGTCGCACCGGTTGCGCAAAGAATGAGCACCGTCGTCCTGACGCCGGTAAAGGGCGCCAGGACACACAGAAACACAAAGGACCAGCCGGCCGACAACCGGCAATGGCCCGAATAAAAAAGACGGCCGAGGCCGCCTTCCTGCCTGGCATAGGGCAGAAGGGCCATGGAAAAAACAATCGCGCAGCGGCCGGCGATGGGCATCAGGCAGACGGCCTTAAAAAAGACAGCCGGGGGCATTGTGGACAGCGCGGCAAATTTTAGCAGCAGCACCAGGCTGATGACGATCACCCCCATGGCCCCTGTCCGGCTGTCCCGCATGATCTCCAGGATCTTTTCCCTGGGTCTGGAGCTGAAGAAACCATCGGCCGTGTCGGCCAGGCCGTCAAGATGCAGGCCGCCGGAGACAAGGGCCAGCAGGATGATGGCAATAACAGCCACAACGGATCCGGGAAGAAACCAGCGGAAAAACAGGCTCGCCAATCCGGCTGCAAGGCCGATCAGGGCGCCCATCACCGGAAAATAGTGCAGGCTGTGACGGAAGTACTCGCCATCCTTATCCGCCTGCCAGGTAACCGGAATGATCGTCAAAAAGCGAAAGGCGGCCAGAAAGCACAGGACCGGATGTCTGAATGTAGGCGATTTCAGTCTGTCGGACCAGGAAGGCTGCATGCCTATTTGTCAACTCCCGCGACCGCAGCCTCGGCAAAGGTGGCGACCTCGGTCAGAATCGCCACGGCGGCCTCCAGCAGATTCATGGCCAGCGCCCCGCCCGTCCCCTCGCCCAGACGCATATTGAGATCCAGAAGCGGCCTGGTGCATCCGAGATACTGCTGCATGGCCTTATGCCCCGGTTCCATGGAGCGATGGGAACAGATAATGTAATCGCGGACAAAGGGCTCGATGGTATAGGCAATCAAGGCCCCGGCCGTGGAGATAAAGCCGTCAACGACCACCGGTTTCCGGTTGGCCGCACAGCCCAGGATCAGGCCGGCAATCCCGCCTATCTCGAAGCCGCCGACCTTGGCCAGGATATCCAGTCCATTCTTTGGGTCAGGCCTGTTGACCTCCAGGATCTGCTTGAGAATGCTGACCTTATGGTTCAGCTGGGCATCATCCAGGCCCGTGCCGCGGCCGGTCAGCTCCGCCACATCCACCCCGGTCAGAACGGCGGCGATGGCCGTTGACGGTGTCGTATTTCCTATGCCCATATCACCGGTGCCGATGATATCGAAACGGGTCGCGAGATCATCGGCGATATCGATGCCCGATTCGATCGCCCGTTGCGCCATGGCCAAACTCATGGCAGGACCCCGGGCAATATTATCGGTCCCCAGCCCAACCTTTTTATTAATGATCTTCCCGGCCTTCGCCAGATCATTCAGGTCCGCCGCAACCCCCATGTCAACCACGAAGACCTCGGCTCCGACCTGACGGGCCAGGGCGTTGATGCCCGCCCCCCCGTTCACAAAATTGTAGACCATCTGCGGGGTGACTTCGCTCGGAAACTTGCTGACCCCCTCCGCCACGACCCCATGGTCGCCCGCCATGGTGACAATGGCCTTGCGGGCCACCGGCGGCGCCATGGAACGGGTCATGCCGGCCAGATCCACGGCCAGATCCATCAGGTCCCCCAGTGACCAGTACGGCAGGGCAAGCTGTTCCAGACGGGCCTTGGCCATCTCTCTGGACGCCGAATCCTGAGGGTAAATCCGTTGTACGGTACGTTCTAAAAGGCTCATTTCTTTTCATCCTTGTTGAGTGTTGCTCGCTGTTCCCGGCCTTTCAAGACAAGCGGAATGCCGCAGCTTACCAGTATGACCTCATCGGAGGCCTGCGCCATAATCTGGTTGCAGCCGCCGACCAGGTCTCTGTAGAGCCTGGCGGAAGAGTTTTCCGGAACGATCCCCATCCCCACTTCGTTGGTGACGCAGATG
>JAJYAX010000421.1 GCA_021779275.1 Deltaproteobacteria bacterium
GCAGGGAACTTGGCCAGGCATTGATCGGCATTGCAGCCATTGTGGAAGAAAGGCTTCCCGGGATCGAGGCCCGCATACAGGAGCTGATCGAGGGCTTTTACAGCTGCCGGGACTTCCTCTTTGTCGGCCGGGGCCTGAATTTTCCCATTGCGCTGGAGGGGGCGCTGAAGTTGAAAGAGATCTCCTATATTCATGCCGAAGGCTATGCGGCGGGGGAACTCAAGCATGGACCCATCGCCCTGATCGACAAGGAGATGCCAGTCCTTGCCCTGGTGCCGCAGGACGCAGTCTATCAGAAGGTCATCTCCAACGTGGAAGAGATCAAGGCCCGCCAGGGACGTCTGATCCTGATCGGGACGGAAGGGGACCTGCACCTGAAGACCATAACGGATGATGTTATTTATCTGCCCGCCGTGCACGAGGATATGAACCCTATCCTTTACACCATCCCCGCCCAGTTGCTGGCCTATGCGATTGCGACCCGGCGCGGCTGCGATGTCGATCAGCCGAGGAATCTGGCCAAAAGTGTAACCGTCGAGTAGGTTCGATTTACGGAAGGATCTGCCCGTATTTGAAAAGGAGGGGCTCCCTTTACGTTTCGCTCTTTTTCGCAGTGGACAGGTGTGACTGATGCATTATAATCTCTTCATAAGATGGCGCGAATCTCGTCGTGAAAATGGACGATCTTCAGGTTAGGTTTTGGATCCGCCAGGAGAGCGATTCGCAGGTGGTGTGTCCAGTAAAAGGTATTTGTTGCTATGATGTTCCAACCCCTTGATTATTTTCATCCGAAAACCCTCCCCCGCACCGTCGAGGAGGTTGTTGATCTTCTCTACACAGATCTTCCGTTGCGGGACAGAATGATTATGTCCAAACTCTCCGAAGAGGAGTTGAATTTATCGGTTTATCTGGCCCTGGCGAAAAGTATCCGCAAGGAATTCGGGCTGTATAACGGTAACGAACATCTCATTGCCTCCTGTCGCTCCTATATGGGCAGGGAATATGACAGCTATGAAGACCCTGCCATGGTGATTATGAAGGAATTGTGGAAAAAAGTGCGGAAAAGCCAGTCCCTCCGGCTTGTCAAAGCATAGTTTTCTGAAATAATCCCTTCGGTCTTGGGCAACGTGACCGTTTGCGTGTCTGTCACAGCAGTTTGGGGTGATCAGATTTCCTGGAAGGTTGCCTTTCGCACCTGTTCTTCCTGGAGTCGCTTGATGAAACGCAAATGAAGACTATAGTCGTTATACAGATGTAAGGAGACCCCGACCACCTGTCCGACGGCTGAAAAGGTAAGCTTCCTATCGCCTCGTTCAAAAGAAAAAGTAAGAAACAAATGCCGGGCGAGAAGGGCGCGGGCGGTTGTTTTTTTTGAACATTTGAACAGAAAACAGGTGCCCGTGGCAGAGATATCCGAGAGGGTGCCTCGAAAATAGGTCTCGGTCTTCTTTCCTTCCCTGGTGAGGAGAGTGGCTGTAATCCGGCCTTCAACGGAATGTCGGATGGAGGTCCTTTTCTCCAGTTTTTTCCTTTTTATAATTTCATCTACTCGTCCGTTTTGCATACAGAAATTGACAAGTTTATCGTAAAGTCCCGGCTGCTTGTCTTCCCAGCCATCCGCCGCCGCACTGTCCAGGTACATCAGCTGGACCTCCGTATGGCTGACGGCTGTGGCCGAGCACAATGAAATAGTGGTAAAGGTGTATTCACCAAGGATATCACCGCGGCCGAGTTGCGCCAGAACGATGTGTTTGTCCCCTTTGGGAAAGGAGATCGTAACCTGGCCGTTATCGATAAAAAAGAGTCTGGAGTTGATCGCCCCTTGCGCCAGGATCACTTTTTGGGCAGGCACCGTTACCTTCTTTAAGCTGTAATACAGACAATTTTTCTCCTCCGGACTGAGAGATCCATAGAGTTTATCCCAGATGGCAAGATGGTCTTTATCTATCTTTGCGGTCTTCACCTCTTCAATGAGTTCCGCAGATTTGATGATTTCCCCCAAGGCCATGGGATTAGCCGTGAGAAGTTTATCCCGCAACTCTTCAGCGTGGAGTATATTTCCCTCCTTCACGGCTGCCTGAATCTCGGATAAGAGTTTTTTTGCTATCTGGGCCTTGTCCACATCGGCAGGTTCGGTGGCAGAGTGCTGAGACATCGATGATCCTCCTCATGAGGCTTATGGTGCTATGCCGACGTTGTCGGGATAAAGATATCCTGTCAGCGGATTATACACTTTTCTCTCTGGTTAACAAACCTGAAGGCGGAAAAAGGTGGGAATTCCAAAAAATCAACGTACTCAATGTCTGCAAATGAGTACCAGCAGGACCTTTTGCAAATCCTGCTCCTGAAGGCAATGCTTTTTTCCATTTTGGTGTGCGATTGTTCATCTTGACAGTCGTTGTCGATTGTCCCTTGGCATTGTAGCCCATCTGGATTAAAGTGCTGTCGAACATCCTTGAATCTTTCAGACTCTTTCACAAGAGTTCCCTCTGAATTTTCAGATAACTTTCGCCCACGGTAAGGGTTAACTAGAAGATGAGCGCTCACATAAAAACCGGGCTGCAGTGTTTTTTAGAGGCAATTCCCGGTTCCCTTGCCGGGAAGCGGCTCGGATTATTGTCGAATCAGGCCTCCACCGACGCCGGTTTCAGGCATAGCAGAGACTGCATCAGAGAAAAAATCGGAGGCCGGCTGAGCTGTCTCTTTTCTCCACAGCATGGTTTTTACTCCGAGAAGCAGGATAATATGATCGAATCAGGTCACAGGACGGATATGCCCACCGGGCTTCCCCTGTTCAGCCTCTATGGCGAGGACCGCAGACCGGGC
>JAJYAX010000422.1 GCA_021779275.1 Deltaproteobacteria bacterium
GCGGATCGGCATTTTTGCCGGTGATATCATCGAGGCCCGTCTGGCCGACAGGAAGATGCGCTTCGGTGCGAGTTTTGCTGTCGCCAGCCGTCTTGAGGAGTTATGCGGCTATTTTGGAACGACTTTTCTGATGGACAAGGAGGTGGCGTTCTGGCAGACCGATGAGTCCAGGTATCTGGTGTGTATCGGCAAGGTGACGCCCAAGAATTTCAATCACCCGATTCATGTGTACACGATATACAAACCAGGAATCCATAATTGTCCGAAGGATATAGACGACCAGAGGCTCCTGCAGTTCATTTCCATGAAGAACAGGGCAATTGAGTTGTTCTGCGGGAACACCCTGCAGGGGATCCGGCCGGATTTTCCGTTGGCGCGGGAAAAACTGGAGGAGGCTCAACGGCTTTTTCTGGAGATAAGCGGCAGAGAGGATGTCGCGTCGGAACGGGTGCTGGAATATATCAGAAACATGCCCTATCCCAGTGAAAATTTCAGGAAGATCGGGATGAAGATCAAGGAGACGACGGGAGAATCCCTGGGGACCCGGCTTCTTCATCTCTCCAACGAACTGTTACGGGCGATGGATATGGAGTTTTATCATGCCCTGGTGGTCGATACCGACTGGGAGCGGCATTTCAAACTGGAATGGAGAAAAAGGGGCGACATCATTATCCGGATAAACGAGCCGCCCAACGGGGTGTACTATCTTGACAGCGGCAGTGTGAATGCGCTGGATGAGAAAGGGGAATTGATCACAACCCTGGTCGCCGGCAATGTCTTTGGAGAAATGGCCTACTTTGCTCGAAAGAAACGGCGCAATGCCACCGTCATCGCCAATACCGATGTGGTGGTGCGGCGAATCTCCAGTGAAAAATTTGAAACCCTGCCGATCATTAAGAAAATATTCCAAAAGATAGCCAACAAAAGAAAAAAGAAGGCGCCGGCTGACGGCGGAGGATCATCAAAAAAGCGGAATTGCTGATCCCGGGAGGCTGCCCCCGGGATCAGATCAGCCGGGTGATTACTCGGTAGTCAATACCACATACTGACTGAATTCGCCGTTTCGTACCCGCAAGAGGATGCGTTTTGGTGTCTTCGATTTCAGGATTACTCCATCCAGCTCCGTCACGTTATGTACTCTGACCTTGTTCACCTCTTCCACCAGAAGGCCGGGCTTTAGGCCTGCCATTGCAGCCGTACTTCCCTGCTGAACCTCACTGATAATGACACCCTGGTTCTGTTTGTAACCGAATTGCTCTGCCAGGGCAGGGGTGAGATTCTGAAACGAAAGTCCGAATTGTTTCAAGCTGCTGGTGCCGTTATTCTCCTGGGTCAGCTTGTTGAAATTAGTTGGCTGTTCGCCGATGGTGATTTCAACATCTTTGTTTTTACCGTCCCGGACAAGCTGCAGAGTGACCTTTGTCTTCGGCGCGGTCATGGCGATGGTATTGCGCAGATCATTGACGTTTTCCAGGACCCTGTTGTCCAGACGAAGGATCACATCCCCCCGTTGTAAGCCGGCTGCCTCCGCGGGAGAGCCCGCTTGAACCTCGCTGACAAGAATCCCTTCGGCTTTAGGAAGGTTGAAGGATTTGGCCAGATTCTCATTGACATCCTGGATCGCGACGCCGATCCAGCCCCGGGTGACCTTGCCATGGGCTTTGAGTTGCGTCTCGATGGATTTCACCATGTTGATCGGAATCGCAAATCCTATTCCCATATAGCCGCCGGATTTGGTGTAGAGCGCTGAATTGATGCCTATGACTTCGCCTTTGATATTCAGCAGCGGGCCGCCCGAGTTTCCCGGATTAATAGCGGCATCCGTCTGGATAAAATTTTCATAGTTATTGATACCGACGCGGTCTCTTCCCTTGGCGCTGATCACACCGACGGTCACCGTCTGGCTCAGACCGAAAGGATTTCCGATGGCGATGGCCCATTCACCAACCTCCAATGCGTCTGAATCGCCTAAGGCAACAACAGGAAGGTCGTCACCGTCATCAATTTTTATCAGGGCGATATCGGTTTCAGGGTCCGCTCCGATCAGCCTGGCCTTGACCTCCTGCTTATCCGAGAGAATAACTGTAATTTTATCCGTACCTTCGACCACATGATTGTTGGTCAGGATGTACCCGTCCTTACTGATAATAAAACCCGACCCCTGGGCCTGCTCTTTAAATTGGCGGGGCTGCTGGCGGTACTGACGAACTTGAGGGCCGAAAAATTGCTGGAAAAATGGATTGTTGTAAAAGTCATTGACGTCCCCTGGGGTGCTGACGTTCTTTTCAACCCTGATATGCACAACCGCCGGTGTGACCTTTTTCACGATACTGGTGAAGGCCTTGGAGGTGCGGCTTAACAGAGCAATGTCGTCATTAGCATCCGCGAGGGCGACGCGAGTGAAGCCTGCCAACAACATTACCGTCAAAAGAGATAATGCTATTGGCCTGAAAATGAGAGAGGATGGTTTGCTGGTATACATGAAAGTTTCTCCATTAATGTGAAAGTTGGTTACATTCCCACTCCATAAAATGGACAGGGAAACCTCGATCGAATATGGCCCTTTCGATGGTAAAAACAGTAAACCCGATAGTTTTTTTGGCAAGAAAGATTACTTAATTGTAATTATGGCGGAAGAGATCCGGGTGAGAGACAGGGGAAAGAAGGTGCGGTCTGATGACTCTCCCCTGCCGCTGATTGCGTCTCTTTCGAGCGGCGGGAGAGAGTGGATTCAGAAAGGGTGGTTCAACTCCTGATCATTTCCGCAATCTGAAAGGCGACCTCCAGGCTCTGTTCGGCATTCAGGCGAGGGTC
>JAJYAX010000423.1 GCA_021779275.1 Deltaproteobacteria bacterium
ATGCCATGCTCAGCAAGAATTCCCGGGGGCGCCGTATCCCGGAGGAGGAGCAGGAGACCGATATCCGTCTGGCCTTTCAGCGGGACCGGGACCGCATCACCCATTCCAAGACCTTCCGCCGGCTGAAACACAAGACCCAGGTCTTTCTTGCCCCCACCGGAGACCATTATCGGACCCGGCTGACTCATGTCCTGGAGGTCTCCCAGATCGCCAGGACCATCACCTCGGCCCTCTGCCTGAACGAGGCCCTGACCGAGGCCATTGCGCTCGGTCACGATCTGGGGCATACGCCCTTCGGGCATGCGGGAGAGGCGACCTTGAACGAGCTGCATCCCGGCGGCTTCCGGCATTATGTGCACAGCCTGCGCGTGGTCGACTTTCTGGAAAACGACGGCAAGGGGCTGAATCTCTCCTATGAGGTCCGCAACGGGATTGTCAGGCACTCCAAGGGCCGCAACGACATCCTGCCGAAGGATTCCACCGAGAAGGCTGTGACCCTGGAGGGACAGATAGTCCGGATCGCCGATATCATCGCCTATGTGAATCATGATATGGATGATGCTTTTCGCGCTGGAATCATTAAAGAATCAGACCTTCCATCCGAAGTCTGCAAGGTGATCGGCAGTCATCATTCCCGAAGGATCAGCACCATGGTCCGCGATCTGATCGTTGAAACCCTGGCGGCGGATGACGGCGGCCTGCATATCAGCGAGCGGATGCTGACGGCGATCACCAATCTCCGGACCTTTCTCTATAATAACGTCTACCGGTATCATCTGGTGCATAACGAATTTGAGAAGGCTCAGCGGATCATCCGCGATCTCTATGCCTATCTGTTTGAAAACGGGCTGATAAAAAGACGGGGGATTCAGTGGGAGCCAGCGGGTGATAAAGAAGAATGGCTCGATGAAAAGACCGCCCACCGGAGGGTCTGTGACTTTATTGCCGGAATGACGGATCGTTATGCCTTAGGGTTGTATGAGCATATTTTTCTGCCCAAACCCTGGACCGTCCGGTGACTCAGCGGACGGATGGCGGTTTTGGCCTTTGCTGCGGCTTGCAATAAATCGCTTGAATTGCAAAGGTGCAATCGGGTAGTGTCTGCCGGTGGTTTTGGGCGGGAAGAAGGGCGCGGATGCGGCCGATGGGTAAAAGATTAGGTAAAAAGATTATGATCAAGGCAGAGGAATGAGTGATAAAGAGCTCTTGAGTAAAGGCTATGTTTTTGCCGAAGTTGAAGCGAAATGGCTGTCGCGCTGGCAGGAAGAGGGGTGTTTTTCTGCGACGATGGAGGCCGGCCGGCCTTCCTTTTCCATTGTGATCCCGCCGCCGAATGTGACGGGGGTGCTGCATGTGGGCCATGCCCTGAATAATACCATGCAGGATGTCCTGACCCGTTATCACCGGATGTGCGGCGATAATACCCTCTGGGTGCCGGGGACCGATCATGCCGGGATCGCCACCCAGAATGTGGTGGAAAAACAGCTGGCCGGCGAGGGGAAGAGCCGGCATGACCTGGGCCGGGACGCCTTTATCCAGAGGGTCTGGCAGTGGCGCGAGGAGAAGGGCTGCACGATCATCAACCAGCTGAAACGACTGGGCTGCTCCTGTGACTGGGAGCGTGAGCGATTCACCATGGATGCGGGCCTGTCCGCCGCTGTGCGCGAGGTCTTTGTCCGGCTCTACAAAGAAAAATTGATCTACAAGGGCGACTATATCGTCAACTGGTGCCCCCGCTGCAAGACGGCCCTGGCCGACGACGAGGTCGAGCACGAGGAGACGAAGGGCAAGCTCTATCATATCCGCTACCCCTACGCCGATGGTTCCGGATCCGTGGTCGTGGCCACCACCCGGCCGGAGACCATGCTCGGGGATACCGGGGTGGCCGTCCACCCGGACGACGAACGCTACCGTCACCTGGCGGGAATAGGCATCAGGCTGCCGCTCACCGTCCGCACCATCCCCATCGTCTTTGATCACCATGTCGAAAAAGATTTCGGCACAGGCGCGTTGAAGGTGACCCCGTCCCATGACCGGAACGACTATGAGATCGGCAAACGTCACGGCCTGGCCATGCTGAAGGTGATGGACGAGGACGGGGTCATGAACGAGGCCGCCGGTGTTTACCAAGGCCTGGACCGGTTTGTCTGCCGGAAAAAGGTGGTGGAGGATCTGAAGGAACTGGGGCTTCTCGACCGTATCGAGGACTATGAGCACGGGGTCGGCCATTGCTACCGCTGCCATACCGTCGCCGAGCAGACCACCTCGCTGCAGTGGTTCGTCTCCGTCAAGCCTCTGGCCGACAAGGCCGTGGCTGCGGTCCGGGACGGGCGGATCAACCTCTATCCGAAGACCTGGTACAATAATTTCTATGGATGGATGAACGACATCCGCGACTGGTGCATCTCCCGCCAGATCTGGTGGGGGCACCGCATCCCCGCCTGGACCTGCGGCGACTGCGGCGAGCTGATCGTCGAATCCGTTGATCCCGATCATTGTCCGAAATGCGGCTCCGTCCATATCGTCCAGGAGACGGATGTCCTCGATACCTGGTTCTCGTCGGCTCTCTGGCCTTTCTCGACCATGGGCTGGCCGGAGCAGACCAAAGAGCTTGCCGTTTTTTATCCGACCTCGGTGCTGATCACCAGTTTCGATATTATCTTTTTCTGGGTCGCCCGGATGATGATGATGGGCCTGCATCTCATGGACGAGGTTCCGTTCCGGGATGTCTATCTCCACGCCCTGGTCCGTGACAAGCATGGCAAGAAGATGTCCAAGTCCACCGGCAACGTCATCGATCCGCTG
>JAJYAX010000424.1 GCA_021779275.1 Deltaproteobacteria bacterium
CCCTGCCTTCAGGACTACAAAGCGGCGCCATCTCTGATCCTGACCCAGCGTCATGACCCGGTTCATCAGGTCATAACGGCCGGCGATGGCATCAAACATCCGTTGTACGCCCGGCCCCTTGCTCATGCAAACCTCTCCTGCTCCACGCTCAGCATGGGGCAAATCCCGGGGTGCGGGGAAAGGGGATGGTTTCCCGGATATTGGCCATGCCGGTCACAAACTGGATCAGCCGCTCAAATCCCAGCCCGAAGCCCGCATGCGGCGCCGTGCCGTACCGGCGCAGGTCCAGATACCAGGCATAGTCGGAGATATTGATTCCGGCCGCCTGCATCCGCGCCGTCAGGACATCGAGCCTCTCCTCGCGTTGACTGCCGCCGATGATCTCCCCGATACCGGGGACCAGGATATCCATGGCCGCAACTGTCCTGCCGTGATCACTCACCCGCATATAGAAGGGCTTGATCGCGGCCGGATAATCGGTGACGATGAGCGGCCGCCGGAAGATCTCCTCGGTCAGATAGCGCTCATGCTCCGACTGCAGATCGACTCCCCACCGGACCTGGAACTCAAATTTTTTCTTCGACTGCAGCAGGCGGTCGACGGCCTCGGTATAGGTGATATGGGCGAATTCCTGCTCCGTCATCCCCCGCAGCTTGGCCAGAAGCCCCTTTTCTATAAACTGATCGAAAAGATCCATATCGTCTGCGCAATTGGTCAGGACATCGCCCAACAGATACCTCAGCAGCTCCTCGGCAAGCCGCATGTTGCCGACAAGATCACAAAAGGCCATCTCCGGCTCGACCATCCAGAATTCGGCCAGATGGCGGCTGGTGTTGGAGTTCTCGGCCCTGAAGGTCGGCCCGAAGGTGTAGACATCGCCAAGGGCCAGGGCATAGACCTCGGCCTGCAGCTGGCCGCTCACCGTGAGTCCGGCCTTACGGCCGAAAAACTCCTGGCCGCACGGATCTCCCGTCCCCGCCTCCAGGGCGGTCAACTGGAACATCTCGCCCGCCCCTTCGCAATCGCTGGTGGTGATCACGGGTGTATGGACCTGGCAAAAGCCGCGCTCCTGAAAAAAGGTATGGACCGCATAGGACATCCGGGAACGGACCCTGGCCACCGCCCCCAGGGCGTTGGTTCGTGGCCGCAGATGGCTGATCTCCCGCAGGAACTCAAAGGAATGCCGTTTTTTCTGCAGGGGATAGTGCTCCGGGTCGGCCCAGCCGACCACTATAATACTCGCCGCCAGGATCTCGATATCCTGGCCCTTGGCGGGTGAGACCTGCAGATTTCCTTCCACCTGCACGGAACAGCCGGCGGAGAGCTTCCGAATCTCCGTCTCGTAGTTGGCAAGGCCTCCCTCGGCTATCACCTGGATATTGGCCAGACAAGACCCGTCGTTGACCTCAAGGAAGGAAAAGCTGCCCGTGTCCCTTCTGGTCCGTATCCATCCGGCCACCTGGACCAGGCTGTCGACCGGCTTTTCCACCAGGAGATTTTTTATACGCGTTTGCACGATCTTACCCCCATTCAAGAGAGAGACAGGCGCGGATACCTGTGTTTCGGCAGTCTGCTCTCTCAGTCTAATATATACTCTTTACGAATATTTGCCAGAGACGCAAAAATTGAACTCTTTGCCCCCGGCGCATCTCTATAGATGTCGGCAAGCATCCGCCGCACCGTCTCGCGGCGGGTATCGCCGGCCAGCGGGCAGAGGTTGTCCACCGGCCTTATCCCAATTCTGTCGGCAATCCGGCAGACCTCGTTTTTTTCCACATAGGCCAGCGGCCGGATCAATGACAGCGTGCCGCCGAACAGATCCTGGCGGGGAACCATCGTCGAGATATTCCCGCTGTAAAGCATGTTCAGAAAGAGCGTCTCCACCAGATCGTCCTTGTGATGCCCCAGCGCTATCTTTGTATACCCTTCTTCCCGGGCCAGATCAAAGAGCTGGTTGCGGCGCTGCCGGGCACAGGAAAAACATGTCCGCCGCTCCTCGACAGCCCGACCTGCCGCCACCGAGAATTCAACGCCCCAGCTCGAAAGCTGCTCCCTGATCGACTCCGCAGGCCGCAGAGCGCCCTGCTCCGGACTCCAGAAGCCGCCATCGATATGGACCGCATGCAGCGTATACCTGACCGGCGCCTTTTTTTGCCAGATCCGGAGAAGCCAGGCAAGCACCAGGCTGTCGACCCCGCCCGATACGGCGACAAGCACCCTGTCGCCGTCGCTCAGCATCGCATAGTCATGCATTGCCCGGCCAATACGCCTGTTGACCTGCCGGGGAAGTATATCTCGTATCATGAAACGGCGGGAAGAAAGGAAAAAAGACGCCCGCTGTCGTGTTCAGAACAGCGGGCGTCTTTCATTCCGCCAAAGAAAGGCGGCTCTTTACTCAAGATAAGGACAGGTTGAAAGCCGTTCATGGATACCCTGGCGAGCGAGCTCTTCCACGGTCACCCACTTGAAGCCCCGGCTCTGGGCACGGCCAAAGGAGAGGAGATTACTCAAGAGCGATTCCTGGGTTTCATCGAAACCGCCCTTCCACATCACCTGACCGTCATCGACGCGGACCAGATCCATGGTAAAGGCGGCCGAGGCTGGATTCTCGGCGGCATATTCTCCACCTTCCCGCTGATGAAAACGGCTGACCATGGTCACAAGGACCATATCGCACTTTAACTCCCGGCCTATGGTCTTGATCAGCCCCAGCCTGTTGCCGGATATCTCCGAGGAAAACCCTTCGACCTGGGAGGCATTCAACAGACGGGCTCCTTTAAAATTCTTCAATTCTTCGGCAATCA
>JAJYAX010000425.1 GCA_021779275.1 Deltaproteobacteria bacterium
ACCATGGTCAACCAGATGGTGATGATAATAATATTACCTAATATAGCTGGTAATATTATTGGAAAAATGGACTTTACCTGATTGAGAAATTGATCAATTAACAGCAATTTATCAACCGGGATGGACGTGTTCTGCCTGTATACGTTTAGAGTGGCATCCATCCCATCTTGTACCGAATGAATCAAGGCGGAGTAGGAAAAAGCATTATCGGTGGCAACAAGTCCGACCCAGAAGAACAACCAGCAGAACCCCAGGCACACGATCCCTTTCATACCGGCAAGCACCTGCTTTTCTGACCTTCCCGCCGAATAGGCAATGACATAGCCCGGTGCAATTCCAGTCAGAGAAAGGAGAACAAGAGGCATAGATCCAAGGAAGAAGCCAACCACACAGGCCAGTAATGTTCCCTGCAGCATTATCCTGTTTCCTAGGTTCCATCCCAATCCATATAAAAGTAAGAAGGTAATGAGCGGAATCAGTCCATTCAGCCAGCTGAAAAGAGGCCATTGCACACCAGGCAGAATGAGCACCGAAGAAAGGAGTAAAATGTATTGAAAAATTTTAAGCCCTTCAGGTTTTCTTTCAACCTGGTCCACTTCATCAACTCCTGCTGTCTCTATCAACCTTGGACAGAGCCGGAATAGGGAAGGAGAGCAAGATGCCTGGCTCTCTTTATCGCTTCGCAGAGTTGTCTTTGGTGTGTGGCGCATGTTCCGACTATCCGCCGGGGAATGATCTTTCCCCTCTCTGAAACGAATCCGCGAAGAGTTTTTACATCCTTATAATCAATACCCTGTTCTTTATCCGAACAGAATCTGCAAACTTTTTTTCTGGTGAATAATTTCTTCTGTGGTCTTTGAGCCATTGTTCATCTCCTGTATTGTGAGTATTGCCGTATAACCTTGATCACTCTTCAATGATTTCCGAATCGTCATCAGATTCATCTTCGAGGTCATCATCCTGCTCGTTCTCAGAGGCCTGTTGGGCAGCAGCCTTACGGGTGGCGAGTTCAGCTGTTGCGGTTTCCGCCTCCTCAGCGGTGATCGCATCTGCTATCTTCACCGTCAGATAGCGAAGAACGGAATCATCAATTCTGAATTTCCGTTCGATCTCGGCTACCGCTTCAGGAGTTCCGGCAAAATCACATAATACATAATAACCAAGAGTTTCTTTTTTAATCGGATAGGCAAGCTTTTTAATCCCCCATTTGTCTGATTCAATTATCAGCCCCTTATCCGATTGAATAATCTTCGTGGTGTTGTCGATAAGTGTGTTGATCTGTTCTTCCCCTAACGTCGGGCGAAGAATATAGATCGTTTCATACCTGCGCATGTGTTCCTCCTCGTGGACTCATGTTTGTAGGATTGATCATCCATGGTTTACGGCCCTCGCTTGCTTTGCTGTTCGGCAGAGAGCGAAGAGGTGTGTGTTCCAAAAATGGAACAGAATAAATGAGTGGTAGAACTGTGTTGGTGCTGTAAAAGGCCCACCACTCAGATGAACATCGGAACTTACAGATCTGTTATGGAAATGTCAATTTCTTTTTGACTTTTCTTCGGCCTTGATGGCCAGCCATTGCCTTCTTAATGCATCTTCATCATCAATCCGAACTCCCGCAAAAACGTGGGGATGGCGTCTGATCAATTTTATATTTATACCCTCTATAACGTCGACTATTTCGAAGGCCTTGTTTTCGGAGTTGATTTGGGCCAGCATCACCAGCAGGAACATCATATCCCCTGCTTCTTCGCACATGTTGTCCGGATCATTATTCGAGATGGCCTGTAGTAATTCATCAAACTCTTCCTGCAGGTACTTTGTTAGTGAAGCCGGAGTCTGTTTTTTATCCCATGGGCAACCTTTTTCTCCTCGTAATTCCTTTACGATTGCAATGAGTTCCGTGAATGAATGGTCTGTGTTTCGCATAAAACCTCTTTTGTTAGAAAAAAATTGAATTTACCAAAATATGTATTAAAATAGTATAAAACAAATTGACAATATATTTTTTCGTCAGATGGGGTTGCAGAAATAAATATTGACATATTTGACCTGACCAAATAAGTAGCAGATACATGACAATCGTATGTGTCACGTTGTAGGCATCCGGGGGTGGCGTGTAGTCCTCTTTTAGAGGAAGCAGAGAAGATTATTATTAACCGGGAGTAAGGATTAACAATGGAAGACGAAAAAAAACAAAAATTTCTTTTAGAAAAACACAAAGACATTGCCAGGATCGATCAAGAGACGAAACGGACTCATGGGTGGTACGTCAGGGTGCGGTTTTTAGGAAAAACGCATTCAAAGTTTTTTTCCGACAGGAAATGCGGTGGGAGATATTCTAGTCTCCTTTCAGCAATCTCATGGAGAGACAAGACAGAGAAAAAACTGGGCAAAGTCCGTACCAACAAGCATATGGTGACGGTCAGTAATTCCGGTACCGGTGTTGTCGGTGTTCGATTGAACGAAAAGTTGAATCGATACGAGGTCAGCTGGGTCACCGACCAGGGTAAACAGGGAAAGACCTCTGTATCCATTGCTAAACATGGTAAAAAGAATGCGTTTTCCAGGGCATGCTCTATCCGTCGGGAAAGAGAAAATGCTCGACTTGGATATACCTCGTAAGAGAGCATGGCATAATTTGAATTTAAGTTTTGTCGACGAGATAGATGCGGGGACTTGTCTCTTGACAGGCTTGGTGTAATGAACGGAGATCTTGGTGACGGAAAGGGGGGAACTCAGGTCACTGAAATCTCCGTTTTTTTCTGTGACTCAAAAAATTAAAGAAAATGCTAGTGAAAG
>JAJYAX010000426.1 GCA_021779275.1 Deltaproteobacteria bacterium
TCGTATTCAACAGCTGTCACTGTTTACATAGTTGACCACCGAATGGTGGTCAGATAATCTTTTTAAAATACCGCTTTGAGCGGTTCACTGTTTTGAAAGCCACCGGCTTTGCCGGTGGTTACTTACTAAAGGCCATGGGGATCGACGGGAGGGGCATGTCATTGCAGGAACGAAAACATATCATACTTGCATCACCGCGAGGATTTTGTGCAGGCGTTGTCAGGGCGATTGAAACCGTGAAATTGATCTTGAAAAACCATGGCGCTCCTGTCTATGTCTTGCATGAAATCGTCCATAACAAACATGTGCTGCACGAACTGGAACAGCTGGGGGCCATATTCGTCGAAGGATTGACCGACATTCCCCGTGGAGAGATCTGTATCTTCAGTGCTCACGGAGTTTCCGTCAGGGTCGAGGAGATGGCCAAAAAACTTGGGCTTCGGACAATAGATGCCACCTGTCCGCTGGTCAGCAGCGTTCATAGAATGGTGGAGAAATTCCATTCTATGAACTACGATGTTATAATCATTGGTCATCATCGTCATCCCGAGGTAGAGGGAACAGCGGGGCGCGTCAAGGGAAAGGTCCATATCGTCGCCAGTCCGGAGGAGGCTAGGCAGGTGCAGGTTGCCGGTCAGGGACTGGTCGGCTTCGTGACTCAGACGACGTTATGCGAGGATGATATCACCACCATCAGAAAGATCCTGTTTGACAGGTTTCCGTCCATTGAGGGACCAGTCTCAAATATCTGCTATGCCACCCAGAATCGCCAGAATGCCGTCAAAGAACTGGCTGAAATTGTCGATCTTCTTCTTGTTGTCGGATCAAAGAACAGCTCAAACTCCAATCGTCTGAGGGAGGTTGGCAGCAAATCGGGAATGCCTTGCTATCTCATTGATGACAAAAATGATATTGATCCATCCTGGCTGAAAGGGGTTGAGAGAATAGGTGTAACTGCCGGGGCCTCGGCCCCTGAGCGTCTGGTGGAGGGGGTGATTCAGTGGATGCAGAAACGCTGGGATATCACCTTTGAGGAAATGAAAGGAGAGGAGAAGAAGGTCCAGTTCCGGCCGGCGGAGCTGATTGACAGATCCTGAGTTCCGTTGCCTGGCTCTTTTCCCCTCCCTTCAGGGAGAGTAGTCTATGCCAATACCTGGCGGATCCGCTGCATGGCCGCCGCGACATTTTCATGGGAGTTGAAGGCGGAGATGCGGATATAGCCGTTCCCGCACCGGCCGAATCCCGCGCCGGGGGTGCAGACGACGCCCGCCTTGTTTAAAAGGATATCGAAAAATTCCCAGGAATCACGTTTGCCGTCAATCCAGACATAAGGGGAATTTTGGCCTCCGACATAGTCAAAACCGAGTTCTTTGATTCCCCGGCAGACCATTTCGGCATTTTGCATATAGTACGAGATCAATTCCCTGGTCTGGGCCTTTCCTTCTTCGCTGTATATGGCCTCCGCGGCCCGCTGGACCGGATAGGAGACGCCGTTGAATTTTGTGCAGTGCCGGCGGTTCCATAAGGGGTGGATAAAATGCCTGTTTCCCTTGGCATCAAAGGCGGCGCATTCTTTGGGAACCACTGTGAAGGCGCAGCGTGTTCCGGTAAAACCGGCTGTCTTGGAATAGCTGCGGAACTCAATGGCCACCTCTCGGGCCCCCTCGATCTCAAAGATAGATTTCGGCAGGGAGTCGTCCTGGATAAAGGCCTCATAGGCGGCATCAAAGAGGATAAGCGCCTTGTGGTCCCGGGCATAATCGACCCACGTTTTCAACGCTTCCTTGGAGATGGTTGAACCGGTCGGATTGTTGGGAAAGCACAGATAGATCAGATCAACGTCGCCTGCGGGCAGTGCAGGGACAAAATTATTTTCTTTCGTGGAATCGAGATAGATAAGTCCCTCATATCGCCCATCTTTAAAATTTCCGGTACGGCCGGCCATGACGTTTGTATCCAGATAGACGGGATACACAGGGTCCGGAATGGCGATTTTAATATCGCCGGAAAAGAGTTCCTGGATGTTTCCGGTATCACATTTCGCCCCGTCGCTGACAAAGATCTCATCGGCCGAGATATCGGCGCCCCTGGCCCGGTAATCGTTGGCGGCGATGGCCTCTCTCAGGAATGCATAGCCCTGCTCCGGTCCGTACCCGCGAAAACTTACATCCTTGGCCATCTCATCGACCGCCTTATGGAAGGCCTCGATACAGGCCCCGGGCAGTGCGCGGGTCACATCGCCGATACCAAGTTTTATCACCGACTGTGACGGATTTTCTGCCTGGAAGGCGGCAACACGTTTGGCGATATCGGAGAAGAGATACGAGGCCTGCAGTTTGAGATAATGTTCATTAATTGTTATCATCGGACGAGTTCTCTTGGGGAATCTGTAGTATAGTATGGTTATTGCAAAGCGCTGCAGGTAACCGCTGGTGTGACTATGGAATATAATGAAATTACTCTTGATGTCAACGGGCAAAGTTGACGATAATAACGGAGCTGGACGGAGAGCGATGGCAAACAAAAGAAACCCAACAACCATTTACAGGCATGACTATACCCCGCCGGGATTTTTCATAGATGAGATCTTTCTCACCTTCCGTCTGGACGCAGAGAAGACCCTGGTCACCGCCAGAACTTTCTTCCGCATGAATACCATGGCACCGCCACAATCATTGCGATTGGATGGCGAGGATCTATACTTGAAGAGCATCAGGATGGACGGTGCGGAGCTTGACCTGAACAGATACCAGGTGGTGGATAATTTCCTGGAGATCTTTGCGCCCCCT
>JAJYAX010000427.1 GCA_021779275.1 Deltaproteobacteria bacterium
GGACAAGATGGCGCTGCAACGCCTGAAGGAAGAGGCGGAAAAGGCCAAGATGGAGCTGTCCACCACCATGGAAACGGATATCAACCTGCCGTTTATCACCGCCGACGCCTCCGGTCCCAAACATCTTAACCTGAAGCTGAGCCGGGCGAAACTTGAGAGCCTGGTGGATGACCTGATTGAACGCACCGTCGGTCCGTGCCAGACCGCTCTGAAGGATGCGGGCCTGAAGGCCTCGGAGATCGACGAGGTTATCCTAGTGGGCGGTATGACCAGGATGCCCAAGGTCCAGGAGAAGGTCCGGGCCATCTTCGGCAAGGACCCCCATAAGGGCGTCAATCCCGATGAGGTCGTGGCCATCGGCGCCGCCATCCAGGGCGGTGTCCTCCAGGGCGATGTCAAGGATGTCCTGCTGCTGGATGTGACCCCTCTGTCTCTGGGTATCGAGACCCTGGGCGGTGTCACCACCAAGCTGATTGAAAAGAATACCACCGTGCCGACCAAGAAGAGCCAGATCTTCTCGACCGCCGCTGATAATCAGCCGGCCGTCTCCATCCATGTCCTGCAGGGAGAGCGGGAGATGGCCGCGGACAATAAGACCATCGGCCGGTTCGAACTCTCCTCTATTCCTCCCGCGCCCCGTGGCGTGCCGCAGATCGAGGTCGCCTTTGATCTCGACGCCAACGGCATCCTGCATGTCTCAGCCAAGGATCTCGGGACCGGCAAGGAGCAGTCCATCAAGATCACCGCCTCCTCCGGTCTGACCGATGCCGAGATTGAGCGCATGACCCGGGACGCCGAGATGCATGCCGAAGAGGATAAAAAACGCCGGGAGCTGGTCGAGACCAGAAACCAGGCCGACGCCCTTGTCCATGCCTCGGAGAAGAGTCTGAAGGATCTGAAGGACAAGGTTGACGCCGAGACCAAGGCCAATGTGGAAAGAGAGATGGCCAAGGTGAAAGAGGCTGTCAAGGGTGATGATATCGAGGCGATCAAGACGGCGGTCGAGGCCCTGACCGCGGCCTCCCATAAGCTGGCCGAGATGATGTATGCCCAGGCCTCCAAGGAGACCCCTCCGGGCGGTGATGCGGGTGCGGCCGGCGGTGCAGCCGGAAAATCGGGCAAAAAGGACGATGACGATATCGTCGATGCCGATTATGAAGAAGTGAAATAACAGCGGATCGTTTATCCGGCGGTGATTCCGGCATAAAAACCGGCGGGGAGTGTGGAAATGGTTTTCTACACTCCCTTTTTTTTATGTTTTGCGGTAAGGTGCTCAGGGCAAATGAATCACGCTTTGATCTTTCCAACAATCTTAACCAGTCATAACGCACGATGAAAATCTTATCTGGAATACAACCCTCCGGCCAGCTCCATATCGGTAATTACTTCGGCATGATGCAGACGATGATCAGCCATATGGAAAACTCCGAACTCTACGTCTTTATTGTCGATCTTCATGCCTTGACCTCCGTCCATGACCGGGAGCGGCTCTCCACGGGGACCCTGGAGGCGGCGGCGGATTTTCTGGCTCTGGGGCTTGATCCCGACAAGTGCACCTTTTGGGTCCAGTCGGATGTCCCCGAGGTCTGCGAGCTGACCTGGGTCCTGTCGACCATCGCTCCCATGGGGCTCATTGAGCGCTGCCATTCCTATAAGGACAAAGTCGCCAAGGGCATATCCGCCACGCACGGCCTTTTTTCCTATCCGGTGCTGATGGCGGCCGACATCCTGCTCTATCAGGCCGATCAGGTGCCGGTGGGCAAGGACCAGAAGCAGCACCTTGAGGTGGCCCGCGATCTGGCCCAGAAATTCAACCTGGAATTCGGCGAGACCTTCGTGGTGCCGGAACCGGCCATCAGCCAGGAGATGGCGGTGGTCCCGGGTCTGGACGGCCAGAAGATGTCCAAGTCCTACGGCAACACCATCCCGATTTTTCTGGAGGGCAAGCCGCTGAAAAAACGGATCATGGCCATCGAGACCGATGCGATTCCTGTGGAGGCGCCGAAGAATCCGGATACCTGCAACCTGTACAATATCTTCAAACTCTTCGCCACGCCTGAGCGGCTGGTGGAGGTTCGGGATCTCTATCTCAACGGCGGGGCCGCCTACGGCTATATCAAGCTTGAGCTGCTGGATCTGATCAGCGCCCGCTTCGCGGAGGCCCGGAAGAAAAAGGCCGAGTTCCTGGCGGATCCGGGCATGCTCAGGGACATCCTGAAAAAGGGTGCTGTCAAGGCAAGAGAAAAGGCTGTCGTCACCCTGGATCTGGTCCGTGACCGGGTCGGCTTGAAGTATTGATGGGCGAACCCTC
Source organism: Deltaproteobacteria bacterium (assembly GCA_021779275.1). Lineage (GTDB taxonomy): Bacteria > Desulfobacterota > Desulfobulbia > Desulfobulbales > Desulfocapsaceae > CAIUQR01. Next base: position 2,312 of record JAJYAX010000427.1, read on the forward strand.
TCTTATCAGCTCTTTTCCAGATTGGTAAAGAGCGGCGCCTTCATCGCCGGGGAAATAGAGGTGTGGCAACGCAGTTGATGGAGCAAGAAAAAGGAGAAATTGATATGGCGAAGAAGATTGTTTTTATTCAGGGCGCTCCACGGAAAAATGGCAATACCCGGGCGATGACGGACCTGGCGATGAAAGCGGCGCAAGAGGCGGGGGCCGAGGTCGCCCTGATCGATGCCACCGAACTGGAGTTCAAGGTTCCAGGATGCCTTGGCTGTCAGAAGTGTCAGGAATCCGAGGACTTTGTCTGCAGCCTGGGTGACGAGGTGGCCGGGGCCGTCGCAAAACTGCCGGGCTTTGATGTGATCGTGCTGGCAAGCCCGCTCTACTGGTGGAGCTATACCGCCCAGTTGAAGATTGTGATCGACCGGATGTATTCACTGAGCAAGTTCCGGGAGGAGACAGGGATCCGGTCGGTCCTGGC
>JAJYAX010000428.1 GCA_021779275.1 Deltaproteobacteria bacterium
CTGATCGGCTGTCCCGGGAAAAATTTGCTGTCGCCTGCAATGAGGACGAGTCCGGCCTGGTGGTCGATCTCGGTTCGCCCCGCTTTGCGGAACGCAAAGAAAAGGCGGCGGCCGAAGAGTTGGCCGAGGATCTGCGGCTTCTCTATGTGGCCGTAACCCGGGCGCAAGTCCGCTGTTATATCTTCTGGGCGGATGTCAAGGCGACAGGGATGGTGGCGGATTCCTTTTCCTCCGCCCTGGGCTATCTCCTCTTTCCGGAGGGCCCCGTTGATTTTCAGAACCAGCAGGACCTCCTGCGGTCCTTTGCGGTCCAGGAGTCTGTTGCGTATTGCCCCCTTGGCGGTGAGGAGACGACCGGTTACCAGAGGGCTGCCGCCGCCCTGCCGGTCCTTGCCCCGCTGCAGCCGTCCGGACGCAGCCTGCGTACCGACTGGCAGATGTCCAGCTATTCGGCCATGGCCGCGCTCAGTGAACACGAGGATCATCCCCCGGAGGACCGTCCGGCTGCGGAGTCTGCGCCCATCGTCTGTCCCGGTCTTCCGGCCGGGGCAGGCTTCGGCAATGTTGTTCATAACATCTTGGAGAGGGCGCCCTTTGCAGCCATCGCCGCAGGCGAAGATATCAGCCAGGAGCTGACACTGCAATGCGCCCGCTATGGGGTGAGGGCGGAGGCCGGATCTCTGCAGCGGCTCCTGCGCAACATTGTCACCACCCCGCTGTCGGCTGCGGCCGATTCGGCCTTCAGTCTGGCCGCTCTCGAACAGGTGCGGATTGTGCGGGAGATGCCCTTCTATTTTCATCCGGACAGGATCGCCACCGGGGAAATCAATACCATTCTGGCCGATGAGCCTACCGTCACCCCGCTTGACCGCCGGGTGATGCAGGGCTACCTGACCGGTTTTGTCGACCTCTTCTGCGAACATCGCGGCAGGTATTACATCGTGGATTACAAGACCAATTATCTGGGAGACTCACTCTCTGATTACGCGCCTGACAATCTTGTCCGGGCCATGGAGGCCCATAACTACGGCCTCCAGTACTGGATCTATACCCTGGTCCTGCATCGGCATCTGACGCAGGTGCTGCCGGGATACACCTATGAAGACCGGTTCGGCGGGGTGATGTATCTCTTCGTTCGGGGGATGGAGCCTGCACGGCCTGGCGGCGGCGTCTATTTCTCCCTGCCCGATAAGGGTCTTCTGGACAGGTTGAGTCTGTGTGTGGAGGGAAGAGCATGAGGGCCGACCAGCAGTACAGCCTGCTCGATATCTATTTTGCAGGCTTCCTGGCCGCCCGTTCCGGCCTGGCAGGCCAGGAAAAATTGACCTTTGAAAACCTGGTCCGGGACCTCTCGGCCTCTCTTGCGGCAGGGCACAGCTGTCTGCCGGTGGACAGGCAGGAGCAGGGTCTCCTGGCCGGAACCAGTCTGGTCTCGGCAGGCGGCCTGAGCCCGCTGGTGCTCTTTCATGACCGTCTCTATCTGCACCGGTACTTTACCTATGAGGCGCGCCTGGCCGCACAGATAATGGTCCTGGCGCAGCAGACCTACCCCGTCCCTGACGGCGGCGCGCTGCTGGACGCCTGTTTCGGTCCGGAGACGGATGAGGTTGACTGGCAGAAAAAGGCGGCGGAGACCGCGATGCACAAGGCCTTCTGCATCATCTCCGGCGGCCCCGGAACCGGCAAGACCAGCACCGTGGTCCGCATCATCGGCCTTTTGCTGCAGGCCAACGGCTGTGATCTGCAGGTGGCGCTGGCCGCCCCCACCGGCAAGGCCGCCATGCGCCTGCGGCAATCGGTCGGCGACAGCCTGGAGAGTCTGCCCTTTCCGGAGCCTATCCTCACGGCCATCCCGTCCGAGGCCCGGACCCTGCACAGACTCCTGGGCGCACGGGGGAATTCTCCCCATTTCCGCCACACCGGAGAAAACCCGCTGCCCTGGGATGTGGTGGTGGTCGACGAGGCCTCCATGGTCGATCTGGCCATGATGAGCAAGCTGGTGGACGCCCTGAAACCCGGCTCCCGTCTGCTGCTGCTGGGCGACAAGGACCAGCTTGCCTCGGTGGAGTCGGGGGCGGTCCTTATCGACCTGGTCCGGGCCCTGCCGGAGAACACGGTCGAGCTGCGGAAGACCTACCGGTTCAATGCGGCGATAAAGGATCTTGCCCAGGCTGTCAACAGAGGCGAGGGTGAGGCTGCCTGGCGGTTGCTGGCCGGTCCGCCTTCCAAGGATGTGGGGCTGGTGGATGCGCCGCTGGAACAATTTGTCGGTGACCGTTATGGGCTCTATATGGAGCAGGTTGGCCGGTGCGGGGAGGTTGGGTACGAGCAGGTCTTTGCCGCCTTCAACGGCTTTCGGGTTCTCTGCGCGGTACGCAGGGGCGAGAGGGGAGTGGAAGGGATAAACGCCGGGGTCGAGCAGTATCTGGCCCAACAGGGATGTGATTGTCTCTCCAGGGTCTGGTACCCCGGCCGGCCGGTCCTGATAACCCGCAACGACTACTCCTTGAATCTCTCCAATGGTGATATCGGTATCTGTCTGCCCGATCCTAGGGATGGGAGCTTAAAGGTCTGGTTCGAACAGCCGGACGGGACCTTCAAGACCTGTCTGCCCTATCGTCTTCCCCATTGCGAGACCGCCTATGCCTTGACCATCCATAAATGCCAGGGCTCGGAATTCGACGAGGTCCTGGTCGTGCTGCCCCGGGAGGAAAACCGGATCCTCAGCCGGGAACTGATCTACACCGCCGTGACCCGGGCCAGAAAACGGGTGCTG
>JAJYAX010000429.1 GCA_021779275.1 Deltaproteobacteria bacterium
CTCGGCGCCGATAACCAGACCTTCGAAATCCCTTTCCACCAGGAAGGCGGTGAAGTGCTGCTTGTCGATCTTGGCGAAGATGGTGTAAAGCTTGGCAAAACCGCCGTTGGTAATGAACTGCTTGGTTCCGTTCAGAATGTAGTGCTTTCCATCCGGGCTGAGGACTGCCGTGGCCTGGGCGCCCAGGGCGTCGCTGCCGGAACCGGGCTCGGTCAGACAGTAGGCGGCGCACCATTCCCCGGAGATGATCTTGCCCAGATATTTCTCTTTCTGCGCCGGAGTGCCGTAATAGACCAGCGGCAGTGTGCCGATGCCGGAGTGGGCGGAGTAGGCCACGGAAAACGAACCGCCGCAGGAGATCTTTTCGCCGACCAGCATCGATGTGGCCTTATCAAGTTCAAGTCCGCCATATTCCTCCGGGGCGTCTATCATCAACAATCCCAGCTCGCCGCATTTGCGCATTCCTTCTATGACCAGATCAAAATTCTGCTTTTCAATCTCATCGATCCGGGGAACGATCTCGCCTGCGATAAACTGCTCGGTGGTCGCGGCAATCTGTTTCTGCTCGTCGGTGAATTCCTCCGGAATGAAGACATCCGCACAACTCACCTCTTTGACCAGGTATTCTCCGCCCTTCAATATTTTTTCAGCCATTATAGTCACCTTGTTAATTTTGGTAAAATCCAGGGTTATAATCTCTCGTAGATACCCGCGGCGCCCATGCCGCCGCCGATACACATCGAAACCATCCCGTAACGGGACTTGCGCCGCCCCATCTCATGCAAAAGCGTTGCCGTCAGTTTCGCCCCGGTGCAGCCCAGCGGGTGTCCAAGAGCAATGGCGCCGCCGTTGACGTTGATGATCTCCGGGTTCAGCCCCAACTCCTGAATGACCGCCAGGGCCTGGGAGGCGAAGGCCTCGTTCAGCTCGATCAGGTCGATATCCTTCTGCGTCAGCCCGGCCAGTTTCAGGGCCAGGGGGATGGCCTCGATGGGACCAAGACCCATGACCTCGGGCGGTACGCCCCGGACGGCGAAGGAGACATAGCGGGCTATGGGGTCCTTGCCAATCCGTTTCAGGAAGTCCTCGGAGACCACCAGACAGGCGGCCGCTCCGTCGGTCATCTGCGACGAGTTGCCGGCGGTCACCGGCCCGTTCACACGGAAGACCGGCCGTAGTTTAGCCAGAGTTTCAATGGTCGTGCCGGGGCGGACGCCATCGTCGACGGTGACCATCTCTTTGGTCCGTTTAATCTTGCCGCCTACGAGGGCGGTATGCTCGATCTCCACCGGGATGATCTCGTCGGTAAAACGGCCGGAGGCGATGGCGTCCGCCGCCTTGGCATGGCTGGCGACGGCGAAGGTGTCAAGGGCCAGACGGTCAAGGCCGTACTGTTCGGCTACCAGCTCGGCGGTGACCCCCATGGAGGAGTAGGCCTCGGGCCAGTTGGTTGCCAGACCCGGATTGGCGCTGTACTTGTTGCCGCCCATGGGCACACAGGTCATGGACTCGGCGCCGCCGGCGACAATGCAGTCGGCAAAGCCGCACATGACACGCTCGGCCGCCATGGAGATGCTCTGAATGCCCGATGAGCAGAAACGGTTGATGGTCTGTCCCGGAACCTGGTACGGGAATCCGGCCTTCATGGCCGCCACCCGGCCCATGTTCATCCCCTGTTCTCCCTCGGGGAAGGAGCAGCCCAGGTAGACGTCTTCGATCATGGCCGGGTCGATGCCGGCCCGTTCAACCAGACCCTTCATCGCGATGGCGGCCAGATCGTCGGGCCGCATATCCTTTAATTTTCCTTTGGTGGCCCGGCATCCCGGGGTCCGGTATGATGCCAGTATATATGCTGTTTTCATATCTGTTCTCCTGATGGGTATCGTTGACTTTGGTTAGTTGCGCAGGGGTTTGCCTTTTTTCAGCATATGCTGGATGCGCTCGGCGGTCTTCTTGTTGCCGCAGAGTTTCAGGAAGGCCTCCCGCTCAAGCTGCAGCAGGTAGTTCTCCGTGATCGGAGTCCCCGCATTGACATCACCGCCACAGATGACCTGGGCGATGATCCCACCCATTTCAGCCTCGTATTCGGTCACGAAATTACCCATTTTCATATTCCAGAGCTGGCTCTTGATGCTGGCTGCGATACTGCGTCCCGGCGCCGGGATGTTCTCCGCAGGCCGGGCCGGCCGGTAGTTGACGGCCAGTCCCAGGACCTTCTGCTTGGCGTCGGCGATCAACTGGTCGATATCCATGGTAATGCTGTCGCCCCGGCGCATATAGCCCATGCCGGACAGCTCAGCCGCCCCCATGGAGACCTTGGCCATCGCGATATTTTCGAAATTTTTGAAGATAAATGGCGTCACATCCGTCTTGTACTGCTGGGCCAGTTCAACCGCCCGCAGGCACATCTCCTTGGTGCCGCCGCCGGCCGGCAGGAGGCCGACACCGATCTCCACCAGTCCCATGTAGGTCTCGGCCGAGGCGTTGATCGCATCGGCATGCAGGCAGAACTCGCAGCCGCCGCCCAGCGTCATATTGAAGGGGGCGGCCACCACCGGCACCCGGGCGTATTTGACCGCCATGGTCGCCTTCTGGAAGGTGCGGATCACCATATCGATGTCCTCATAGGCGCCTTCGGCCAGGGCGACCGCCAGCATCATCAGGTTGGCGCCCACCGAGAAGTTGGCGCCGCGATTGCCGATAACCAGGCCCACGCCTTCTTCCTCCGCCCGTCTGACGGCCTTATGGGTCATGGCCAGGATATCGCCGGATA
>JAJYAX010000430.1 GCA_021779275.1 Deltaproteobacteria bacterium
TGTCCATGGATGACCCCCGTCTCCTGGCCGGTCTTGCCCGTCTGCAGCAGGCCCGGGATGAACGCAACGTCAGGATCGTGCAGAAGATCGTTGATCTAGGCTGTGCGATTACATTGGAAGAAGTCCAGAAGATATCCAGGGTCGGCCAGACGGGGCGGCCGCATATAGCCAAGGTCTTGGTGGCCCATAAGGTTGTAAAGAGTATCCCGGCGGCCTTTGAGAAATTCCTGAAAAAAGGCGCGCCCGCCTATGTCCCCAGATTTGTCTATCAGGCCGATGAGGCCATTGACATGATTAAAAGGGCGGGCGGGGTCGCAATCCTGGCCCATCCCGTCCAGATTGATCCGACCCTTGGGCGTTTGCCCGGACTGCTGGCCGACCTTGCCGGTTTTGGGCTGGACGGCATAGAATTGTATTATCCCACTCAGTCTTCCCGGGACCGGAAAAAAATCAGGCTGGCGGCGGAGAGATATCACCTTCTCTATACAGGAGGAAGTGATTATCATGGAGATGTCCGGCCCGGGACAAACCTGGCCGGCGGCAAGAATGTCCAGGTCCCCCCGGAGGTGCTCACGGCCCTGCGGCAGAGGCTACTGAAAAACCACTCACTGGAAGAAGAACTATGACCCTCCCCTCAATCCTTGTTGTTGATGATGAACCGAACTATCTGATCGTTCTCTCCGAACTCCTGCGCGATGAAGGCTTTGAGGTCTTCACCGCTCCATCGGGACTAGACGGGCTCAAGGTGTTGGGAGAGGTTGATCTCGATCTGATCATAACCGATATGCAGATGCCGGGCATAGACGGGCTGGAGTTTCTCCAGGAGATAAAAAAGAAGAATGCCGATATCCCGGTCATCATCATTACCGCCTTTGCCGAGGTGGAAAAGGCGGTTGTCGCCATGCAGTCCGGCGCCTTCAGCTATCTGGCCAAGCCGTTCTCCAATGATGAACTCATCGTCAACATCAACAAGGCCGTCCGGCATTATGCCCTGATCAAGGAAAACACCCGGCTGAGAAGAGAAATTCATACCCGGACGAATTTCAGCGGCATGGTCGGGAAAAATATCCGCATGCTGCAGGTCTACGAGATGATAGAAAAGGTCGCCCCGACACCGGCATCGGTTCTGATCTCCGGCGAGAGCGGCACCGGCAAGGAGCTGGTGGCCAAGGCCATCCATCTCAACAGCCCACGCGAGGCCCATCCTTTTATTGCGGTGAACTGCGCGGCTTTGGCCGAAAATCTGCTGGAAAGCGAGTTGTTCGGACATGAAAAAGGCGCCTTCACCGGGGCCGTCGGTATGCGGAAGGGCAGGTTTGAGCTGGCGGATCAGGGGACCATCTTTTTGGATGAGGTGGGGGATATTCCGCTTTCACTCCAGGCCAAGCTGCTGCGGGTCCTGCAGGAGAAGAGCTTTGAGCGGGTCGGGGGCGCCAAGACGCTTGATGTCGATGTCCGGATCATCAGCGCCTCCAACAAGGATCTGAAGGAAGAGGTCTCCATGGGCCGTTTCCGTGAGGATCTGTTTTACCGGCTGAATGTTATTCATGTCTCCCTGCCGGCCCTGCGTGAACGGATGGACGACATGCCGTTGCTGGTGAACTATTTTATCCAGAAGTTTGCCGACCGTCTCGGCAAAAAGGATCTGAGGATCGCCCAGGACGCCATCCGGCTGCTGATGACCCTGCCCTGGGAGGGCAATATCCGTGAACTGGAGAACACCATCGAGCGGGCCGCCATCCTCTGTGACGACAACTGCATCCAGGCCGGTGATGTGCAGCCTGAATCAATGGATCTGGAAAACCAGGCCTCCTGGAGTCAGGAGATGGATCTGAGCCAGCTCATCCCCTCCTCGGTCGGACTGAACGAGGTCCTCTATGCCATAGAGGAAAAGATGCTGATACAGGCCCTGGACGAAACCGGGCACGTGCAGTCCAGGGCCGCTGACAAGCTGGGTATTACCAAGAGCCTTCTCCAGTACAAGATGAAGAAGTACAGCATCGATAAGAAAAAGTAGGCAGCTATCCTTGAGAGGACTCCTGGATGCCCCAGCGGAGCTTATTCCTGAGAATCGCGAAATAGTCTTTGTGCGGAGAGACGATCAGCCGGAGCGGGTGCTCGGCGGCCCTGATCTCGAGGATATCGTCCTTGTGCATGCTCCAGCTGGCCTGGCCGTCAATGATGATATTGGCGTTTTCCGTGGAGTCCTGGGTCTCGAACCTGATGGCGATGGTCCTGTTCGACGGCAGAAGGATGGGCCGGGAGCTGAGCATGAAGGGACAGATTGGTGTGACCAGGATGGAGGAAAGACCGGGATACACCAGCGGACCGCCGGCTGACAGGTTATAGGCCGTGGAGCCCGTCGGCGTTGAGATGATCAGTCCGTCGGCCTTATAGGTGGTGATAAACTCTTCATCCGCCTGGGCCGACAGATGCAGAATCCTGTCCAGGGAATTTTTGTTGATCACGACATCGTTTAAGGCATAGCGATGTCCCTGCTCCGCCCCGTTTTGCAGCAGACGGGCCTTGAGCATAAGGCGATTTTCGATAAGAATCGCCCCGGAGATGATCCTCTCCAGGGCCTCCTCCGCCTCTTTTTCGGTGAGTTCGGTCAGGAACCCGAGATGTCCCAGATTGATGCCGATCACCGGTATTGAATAGCGTGCGGCCTCAGCGGCGATATGCAGCAGTGTCCCGTCCCCGCCCAGAATGATCAGGATATCCATATCCGGATCGATGCGGTTCAGGCTGATGGAGATGCCTTTGTCG
>JAJYAX010000431.1 GCA_021779275.1 Deltaproteobacteria bacterium
CGATCTCGGCGGGATAGATATCTTCGGCAACAGGGGCAAAGAGGAGATCAACACCTGTCTTTTCGGCAAGTTGCATATCCCGGGACAGATCATGAGGGTAGGCGGCAAGATCCTCTCCCTGGCCGAATTGCATCGGATTAACAAAGAGACTGACAACCACCTTATCCGCTTTCCTTCGGGCCATCTCCATCAAAGAGAGGTGGCCTTCATGGAACCATCCCATGGTAGGCACAAGCCCGATAATCTTTCCTTCAGCCCTCCAGGCGGTTACGCTGCGGGTCAATTCATCAATCTTGCGGACCAGTTTCATGGCATCGCCTTCAGCCTGCTGATCTTTTCAGAGATAAATGCCTTTTCAGGATCATTCCGATTATCTCCGACAAATGTCGCCATATATTGCTCATAGACGGATAAGGCCTTTTCTTTCTCACCTTTTATCTCGTGGATCCGCGCCATACCCAAAAGACCTTCCGGTTGATATCCTTCAATTTTTGACAGGGCATTATATTCATCGAAGGCACGGTCATAATCTTTTCCCGCCTCTTCCGCCTGGGCTATCCCGAAGGAGACCAGTGCAAACAGCGGGTTTGTAGATTTTATCGATTTTCTAATGGCGGCATAATTTTCTGCAGCAGCCTTGAAATCGCCTTTCTGCATATCCATATGGGCAAGTTCCACCCTTGCCCAACGAGCTGAAGACGTACCGGAAAAATCGCTGGCCACCTTCTCCAGAGCAGCCGGGCGCGCAGTTACAGACTCTTTCAGTGCATTCGTCAAGGCTGAACTGCTCGTGTTAATTTTCTTCTGCTGATAGGCATCATATGCCGACCAGGAAAGAACCACAAGAACAGCCAGAACAAGTACCGCGTAGATTGCCTTCAGATTCTCCCGGATAAACTTGATCGCCTTCGGTGGAAGGTTGATCTGCTCCAGCAGCCCGACTAAATCACCATTTTCATTTGGTTCAACATGAAGCTTATTAAACGGAGTTTCATCTGCCATGCACATTCTCCACATAGTTTTTTCGATCTGGTGCTGCTGACATGAAAAAATAATTGAATCTTTGAGTATAATATATACAGTGGATCATGTCTATTTGTAATCTATCTTTCCGTTGTTTAACCCCCTGCCCGGACCAACGGGAAAGTACCTTCCAAGGTACTGAAGGAATCCTTTATCCGTGTCGATTCACATCCAATCCGTCTGCGAGCTCACCCGTTCCATCAGCACCCTCCTTGAGGGTGAATTCCGTTTTGTCCATATCCATGGGGAAATCTCCAACCTCAAATCCCCATTCTCAGGCCATCTCTACTTCACCCTGAAAGACAGTGACGCACAGCTGAAGGCTGTCCTGTTCAAAGGCCAGCGAAAATATCTGGCGGAAAACATGAAGGACGGGCAGCAGGTGGTCTGCCACGGCAGGATATCCGTTTACGTGCCACGGGGAGAATACCAGCTCGTGGTCGATACGGTTGATTTTTTTGGTACGGGACTTCTGCAGCTCCAGTTTGAAAAGCAGAAACAGCGCCTTGCCGCAGAAGGGTTGTTTTCCCCTGAGGTCAAGAAAGAACTTCCACACTTCCCTCGAGATATCGTACTGATCACCTCTCCATCCGGGGCCGCTGTCCATGATTTTCTGACCATCTGCAGAAAGCGCAAGACCTCCGCCCGGATCCGGATCCTGCCGGTTCGTGTTCAGGGTGAAGGGGCCGCTGAAGAAATCGCCTTTGCCGTCAACCGGGTTGCAACAGAGATCGGCGCGGACGTAATCGTGCTCTGCCGGGGAGGCGGTTCGCTGGAGGATCTTTGGGCCTTCAATGAAGAATGCGTGGCCAGGGCGATTTATCATTCACACATACCGGTGGTTACAGGCATTGGTCATGAGATCGATTTCACCATCGCGGATTTCTGCGCGGATTTCAGGGCCCCCACCCCGACCGGGGCGGCAGAAAAGATAATACCCGATAATATCCGTCTTCTCGCAACGATACACCAATTGCAAGGCCAGCTTTCATCCGCAATGCGCCGAAAGATTGAAGACGGGAGCAGCCGAGTCGCCTATAATCGACGCCTGTTGGGCGATCTCGGATCTCTTTTCGTAAACGCCTCACTGAGACTCGACGGCTGTGTTTCCGGCCTGGTTCAGTCAATCAAGGACATTCTGCACCGTCAGGCCACATCCTGCGAGCAACTGACCAGACGGTTGCACAACCAAGCTCCGCTTACAAAAATCCGATTTCGGCAACAACACCTGGAGTTTTTGATAAACACCATGGAACAACGGATCGTGGCCCTGCTTGAACGGAAAACGACCGCTTTCCAGCAGCAGGTTACCAGACTGAATACGATGAGCCCTCTGGCAACCCTTGCACGCGGATATTCAATCGTCAGCAGAGGCAATGGAGTCCATCGCGAACCTGGGATTGTGACCAACAGCATCCAGGTTGAACTGAAGGATTCACTGGAGATACGATTGCACCAGGGACGAATATTCTGCAAAGTGACAGGAAAAGAATAAGCCTGCAATCGTAACTAACAACCAAAAAAATATTTTTGAGGTGTATTTTCTTTACCTTCATAGTCATCAGAACTATATTTTCTGCTGATTTTCACATTCAGAGAATTAATTGGTACATAGTACCTTTTCATTCTTGTTAGAGATTAATCGTCAATCAACAGGAAAGACTCAGATATAATGTCACATCAGATACTGCTCCCCAAGGTAATTGTCCCGGCTCATCCCATTGCGCCAAAGTTGT
>JAJYAX010000432.1 GCA_021779275.1 Deltaproteobacteria bacterium
AGGACCTGAAAAGGGTCATGGCACTCAGAATTGACGATTTTGTCAATTATATCGTTTAGTAGCATGTATAGATATCTGGAACTAGAGGTTTGAAAGCAGTCTGGAATCCGGAATTTTTATTGCACCTTATAACTATAGTATTTGATAATCATTTTTTTGTCATGGGCAAATTGTGATATCTGGTTATGTTCTCAGATGGGGGGCGGTCAATGCTTGAATCACCGGCACTCGTCTCAGGTTCGATCTCGCGATGAGCTTGACTTCAGTGCTGGTGTTTTGATACAGTTGATGGTAGAGCAAGCCCTTTACTCTGGGAGACGGCGTCTCCTTCATATTCTTCTTTTTAAAGGATTTTTGCGATGATTAAAGAAAATCCATCTGTTATTGACACTCTGACCGGCTCGTTTCTGATCTCAACGCAAAAGATGCCGGATCCTCGCTTTGAAGAACAGGTTATTTATATCTGCGCCCATAGCCATGAAGGGGCGATGGGCGTAGCCATCAATAAACCCAATCCCTTGTTTTCCCTGGCTGAAATTCTCCGGGGGGCCAATCTTCCGGTTCCCGCCGATCCTTTGCCTCCTATTTATATAGGTGGGCCCGTGGAATTGGAGTCTGCATTTATTCTGTACAGATCCGATTACCGTACGGATTATCAGCTGGAGATCAGTCCAACCATTTCCCTGTCCCGGGAGACGAGGGTGCTTGAGGATATAGCACGAGGCAAGGGGCCGGAAAAATATCTTTTTCTCCTTGGCTACGCAGGCTGGGGGCCGGGGCAGCTGGAACAAGAACTTGTTGATGATGGATGGCTGATGGTACCTGCCGACGATCATGTCATTTTTGATGTTCCCGACGAAGATAAATGGCGGACTGCGGCAATGCAGTATGGGATTGATATCTCAGTCTTTGGAGATGTTGTCGGAAACGCCTGACGGTTCGCAAAATGTTGATGCCAAAAACGCATATCCCGCTGGTGGGGAATGCGTTTTTTTGTGACAAAATTTCAGGGGGTAATGTACATTCCATCACCATTGTAATGGGGAAGTGATTGTATGATTCCAAAGGATATAGAACGAATGAAACCCTCCGATATATTTAATTGTAAGCGTTGTGGATATTGTTGCCACGGCGAAACTACGGTTTCCCTGAACGAGGATGATCGTTCAAGGATGGCTTCCTGTCTCGGGCTCACTGAAGAAGAAGCCGAAGAAAGGTACTGGCGGGTGCAGGATGGTTGCGTCCAGATGAAGACCGTGGATGGACATTGTATATTCTATAAGGACGGTTGTCGTGTTCATCAGGGACGACCGTGGAGGTGTGCGCAGTGGCCGTTACATCCCTCTATCTTAATAGACCCTGTCAATTTGGAGACTATTAAGGAGTCCTGTCCAGGTATTGACCGAAATGTTTCTTATCAGGAATTCTGCAGGATATTTGAACATGCTGAGAAGACAGGTGATGTGAATGGTGAGATTTCTGACACATGAAGATTGAGCTGTTATTTCTCGGGAAAACGAAGGATTCCTTCTTGTCGGAAGGGATTGATGAATATTACTCACGTCTTACCCATTATGTCTCTGTCTCTGTAAAGATCTTAAAGGTAAAGGGCAAGGCGCAGTGGAATGATACGATCACCAGGGAACAGGAGGGAAGGCTTCTGTTGGGGCATGTCCCTGCCGGGGCCTTTAAGGTTGTTCTCGATTCCCGGGGCAGGCAATTTACCTCGGAAGAGATGGTTGCCCTCATTGACGGCTGGGAACAGCAGGGAATGAAGCAGGTCAGTTTTTTGATAGGTGGAGCCCTGGGGCTGTCCAATGAGGTGGTGCAGGGTGCCGATCTGTTGTTTTCCCTGTCCCGGATGACATTCACCCATGATATGACACGGCTCTTCTTATTGGAACAACTCTATCGAGCATTCACGATTAAGGCGGGTGAGAAATATCATAAGTGAGGAAACTGTATGTAAAAAGTTCGCGAAAAAAACAGGAATATCTGCTCATGTCTGAGTCAGATACGGCCTTGAGACACACGGTCCGGTCCTTTGAGGCCGGTGAGGTAGACGTCAAAGCGATTATTTTTCATCAGGGTTGTATGGGAAGGTGAGAGTCCTGAAAGTGGTGGCGCCTCTTTCGGACGTTTTACCACGACCCTGTTTCCCGCCGATTTTAGAGCACATTCCAACAACAATGGACTATCCTGATCGTCTCCAATGAGAGTGCGGATGATGCGCATCTCTTTTTTGTTGAGGGCGGACTTCGTCCGTAGGGGATACATCGGATCAAGATATATTGTATACGGTTTGGGAGATAGCGTCTCCAGAATGGTTTTGGTATCGCCCTCAATCAGGGTGAGACGGTCACTGATGATTTTTCCTACGATCCTGTCTTGTAAGGCCCGCTGCAGACCGTCGTTCAGGAGAGCCCCGAGAACAGGAGAACGTTCGATCAGGGTTACGGTGCAGCCGAGGCAGGCAAGGACGAATCCATCCTGTCCAAGGCCTGCCGTACCATCCACAACCGATGGCCTGAAGCCCTGCCTGATACCGACCGCTCGCGCCAGAGGTTGTCCGATGGTACAATTATGGAGGCGACGATACCCGCTGCTTCCCGAGAGAAAGTCCACAAACAGTGGGCCTTGGACGATCTTTCCTTCCGTAGTATTCTGCTGTAATTCCAGATGAGTCTCCGTATAGAACAGGGTCATGCCCTGAAAGACTGCCGAGGGTTCGCGAAAGGGAAGGTGCAGCGATTC
>JAJYAX010000433.1 GCA_021779275.1 Deltaproteobacteria bacterium
TGCAGTTCGCAGGCTATGTCCTCGGAATGGGAACAATCCTTCTTGTGCTCACCTTGAGTATGGCCTTTATCAAGGAAGGCGTCGTTGTCGGGGCCTTGCGGAAATCTCTGCCTTACGTCCAGAAGGTTTCAGCTGTACTGATCGTCCTGGCAGGAGTCTATATCCTCCATTACTGGTTGTCCTCCGGTCTGCTCTTCGGCTGAGGGGGAGCTGCACATGCCGTGGTTGAAAATAGGCTCGGACATATGGATCCCATATGCAGTGATGTGACCAGATAAAAATGGACAATAAAATCTTCAGCAATTGCCTCAGAAAAATGGAGCAATTACTGTAGCAAAGGTCAGTTCCGTTATAAGAGATTTGCTCCGCAAACCTTCTCTCAGGCTGATATTATGATGGTTAAGATACTTTCTGACTATGGCACAGGAGGGAGATTCCCATGCGCCACTTGGGCTCACGAACTCAACCTTCTCCCCTCATTTCATCTTTGGCGTGGCGCTCATGCTCCTCCATGACCAGACCGCCCAATTTCCTTTTCAGCTCGTTGAACTCGGCTCCCGCCGGGTCTCGAGGATGCGGCAACGCAACCTGTTGCTCAAATTTAATCGTACCGGGTCGATAGGTCATCACGACGATACGATCAGCCAGATAGACTGCCTCTTCGATACTGTGGGTGACAAAAATGATGGTCTTGCAAAACTCCCGCCGGATTCTGAGCAGTTCCTTCTGTAGGCTTCGCCTGGTCAATGCGTCAAGGGCGCCGAATGGCTCATCCATCAGCATGATGGGCGAGTCGATGGCCAGAACGCGGGCTATTGCAACCCTCTGTTTCATCCCCCCGGACAGGTCTTTCGGGAAACGCTCCCTGAACTCCCAGAGATTGAGTTTATGCAGCAAGGCATTGACCCGTTCATCGATGTCACGGCGGGAAAGGCCCTTAATCTCCAGGCCGAACGCGACGTTTCGGCCAACGGTCATCCACGGAAACAGCGCATACTCCTGAAATACCACTCCTCGGTCGGGCCCTGGCGCGTCGACTATCCGGCCGTCCACAACGACCTCTCCGGCGCTTGTCTCGATGAACCCGGCAATGGCGTTGAGCAGGGTAGATTTGCCGCAACCGGACGGTCCGAGCAGACAGACAAATTCGACCTCGGCGATGGTAAGATTTATATCCTGCAAGGCGTGAATTTCCTGGCCCGCTGACTGAAAGGTTTTCTGTAGGTTGATGATGCGTATTTTTTCCATGGTCGACCTAACTGTCCATGCCGCGGTGCCAGCGTAGTAGATGGTTATTGATCGCGTTCATGCCGATGTCGATGGCAAGCCCCAGCAAACCGATGGTGATCATGCCGGCAATGATCTTATCCGACCACATGTATTCGCGCGCTTCCAGGATGCGGTAGCCCAGACCATTGTTGACGGCGATCATCTCCGAGACGATCACAACGATAAAAGCAGTGCCTACGCCGATCCGCATCCCGGCAAAGATGTACGGGGTGGCGGCAGGCAGAATGACACGGCGAAATATCACGGTACTCCCCGCGCCAAGGTTCCTGGCGGCGCGCAGGTAGATGCCGTCAACATTGCGGACGCCTGCGATGGTATTCATCAATACCGGGAAGAATGCGCCGATGGCGATCAGGAATATAGCGGGCGGATTGCCAAGTCCGAACCAGAGTATCGACATCGGGATCCAGGCAATGGGAGGTATCGGACGCAAGACCTGGACAAGGGGATTGAAATATTCGTACACCTTCGGGGATGCCCCCATAAGCAGCCCCAGCGGCAGCGCCAATCCCGCACCCAGCAGGAAACCGAGACTGACTCTGGTTAGGCTCCCTAGGGTATCCACCAACAATTCCCCCGACAAAAGCCATTCAATCCACCTCAGCACAACGGCGCTTGGCGCTGGTAGGATGATAGGTGAAACCAGCCCGGCCCGGCAGATTCCTTCCCACAACAGAAGCGTCAGCAGCGGGACGGCCGTTCCCCGCACGATAGCTCGAGCCTGAAACATACTCCGGCTATTTGACGTTCAGTGCCGTTTTAGCTTTCTGCAGAAGGTCTAGTTTGACCCAATCCGCAGCCCTGGGGGGCTTGGCCATTCTCCCCACGCCATACTTCTGCATCAATTCGGTTGTTATGTCGATGTGCTCCGGGGAAATGTCGTAGGTATATTCAGCATTGTCCATGGCGTCCCGGAAATCTTGGGAGCTTATCTGTCCCTTGAACATGGTCTCGCGGACATATTTCTCGGCAAGGGCGCTGTCCTTGCGGAACAAGGTGGTCGCCTCGACAAAACACATCATCACTCGCTCAGCCACATCCGGCTTATCCTTATACATTTTTTCGGTCATGACCAGCACACGGACCGGTTCGCCCAGCGAGGTGTCATAGGGTTTCATAATCTCAACACCGAACTTCTTGTTGATTGCTTGCGAGGCCTGCGGCTCGGACTGACACATTGCGTCAATCTGGTTGGCAGCCATCGCCTGGTTCAGATCGGCAAAGGCCAGATAGACCAGCTGCACATCTTTTCCTGGAGTATCGGACCAGGTGAGACCGACTTTTTCCAGTTCGGCAAGCAGAAGAAGCTCCTGGGCTCCGCCGCGGGCAACCCCCACCTTTTTCCCTTTCAAATCCTGCAGGGATTTGATCCCGGACTGGACGCCGGCAACCAATCTGGCCCCACCCTTGGCAAAGCCTGCCACTACATAGACCGGAGCACCACTGGCCCGCCCGGCAATGGCC
>JAJYAX010000434.1 GCA_021779275.1 Deltaproteobacteria bacterium
CAGAGTACGGTCGATGGCCGGCGGCTCGACCAGATAGTGGGCGGGGATCAGGGCGTCGCCGTCGTACTGCATCATCCCGGCATAGAAGACGTCAGGGACCCGCCTGCGATCAAACTCGGCAAAGCCAGGCTCATCGAAAGCCCGCGAGATCTCGATGGCCCGATCCCCGCGGAAATTAAAAAAGACCACGGCGTCTCCGTCCTCGATGGCGCCAATCGGCCTGCCGTCGTCGACGATCACAAAGCTTGGCATATACTGGTCTGTCATCTGAGGGTCTTCGTCATAATAGGTGCGGATGGCCTCGCAGGCCGAGGCGAAAAACCGTCCCTCCCCCAGAACATGGGCCTTCCAGCCGTTTTCGACCACCTGCCAGTTGGCCCCGTACCGGTCCATGGTGGTGACCATCCGGCCGCCGCCGGAGGCGAGCCGATAATCCCGGCTATTTTGGGAGAGCGCAGCCAGACGCTCCTCCAGGGGACCGAAATAGTCCAGCGCGCTCTTCTGTCCCACATCCCTGCCGTCCAGCAGGCCATGCACCCGGACCCTGCCGATATTTTTCTCCGCACAGCGATCAAGCAGCGCCTGGAGTTGCAGAATATGACTATGGACATTGCCGTCGGAGACCAGGCCGATGAAATGCACCGTGCCCCCGGCCCCGGCCCGAGCCTCCACCTCCTGCCAGGCCCGGCCGGTGAAGATCGTCCCGCTCTCGATGGCCTCGTTGACCAGCCGGGCGCCCTGGGCGAAGACCCGGCCCGCGCCCAGGGCATTATGGCCGACCTCCGAATTGCCCATGTCTCCGTCGGAGGGCAGGCCCACCGCCAGACCATGGGCCTTCAGGCGGGTCACCAGCTTCTCCTGCATCAGCGCGTCCAGGACCGGCGTATAGGCCATATGGACGCCATCGCTTTCATCCTGCGGGCCGATGCCGACGCCGTCCATGATAACGGTCACTACGGGACCGGAGGCTGCAGCGCCGGGATAGGGGGTAAGTTGCATGGTCATTTTTTCTCCTTTATAGCCGTTATAAAATTTGGGCTATCAATTATTTTCAGGTAATGAGGCGCAATCCTTTTGCGCCTTGGCCGGATTTTTTTACACTAGAGTCAATGCGGGATGAAATGTAGTGTATATCATCCACACACATCACGCAACCTGGCTGACTCTTCCCCACTGAAGAAATATGACAGAAGAAAGACCCCGGCCGTCACGATCCGGGTCCGCTGGATACCCAAGGACAGCCTCTTCGTCCGCCCCCGTTTTCTTACCTGCCGGGAAAGCCCTCCCTTGAAGCATCTCCGGCCACGGGATACCAGCTCCCCTCGCTGCGATTAGGCTCTCGCTTGTTGCCATCTCCTGTGTTATATTCTTGCGTTAAAATAAACGGACCGCTTCCATACACGGCGTAAGGGGAAAGGAGGAGAAGGACATGGATACAATCAGAACATCCATACTGACCTGCAGATCCACGGCCCATGATGACGACACCTTCATCAATGATCTGAACAGCATCATAGAACAGCATGGCGTCGCTGCGTGCAAGACCATCTTCCAGGTCCTGACCAGCCTTGAACTCCCGATAGAAAAGGCGGCGGAATACTGGCGCAAGGTCATCAGACACCGCCAGGAGATGATTACCGCTCTCCGCCGGGATGTCGGCCTCGTCCCGGCTCTGTGCGATTTTCTTTCCTCTTCTCCGGATCATTTTTTAAAACCTATGATCGTCGAGGAGAGCGACTTTGCCCGGGTCATTGAAGGGACCACCCATGACAGCCTCACCGCCCTCTTTAACCGCCCGTATTTTGATCAGATCTTTGAGCAGAATCTCTCACTGGCCAGGCGCTATAATACCGACCTCTCCGTCCTCTTTCTCGATGTTGATGATTTTAAAGACGTTAACGACACCCACGGTCACCAGGTTGGGGATACCACCCTCCAAAATATCGCCCGGATCATCCAGCAGGAAAAAAGAGACAGCGATGTGGCCGCCCGATATGGTGGAGAGGAATTCGTCCTGTTAATGCCGCATACGGAGAATATCCATGCCTTTGTCCTGGCGGAACGGATACGGATCAGGATCGAACAGATGGAATCGGACGCAAACGGCACACCGTATAAGGTGACCATCAGCGGCGGCCTGGCCTCGTTTCCCGCCAATGCCCGTAATGCCCAAGAATTATTAAAAAAGGCGGATAGCGCCCTCTATCTCGCCAAGGGCGCCGGAAAAAATACCATCTCTTTTTACAGAGAGGAAAAAAGGCGCTATCTGCGGGTGAAATTCAGTCAGCCGGTCAAGATCAAGGATCTCGGGTTTAATAATTCCCTTTCCTATGACGGGACGAGCAAGGACATCTGTATCGGCGGCATCCTCTTTGAAAATAAGGATCCCCTGCCCATCGGGGCGCGGATTCAGTTGGGCGTCCCGATCAAGGATGACGAGCCGCTCCTGCTCATCGGCACCGTCGTCCGGGTGGAGGCCTTTGAAGAACACCACTATGACATCGGCATGACCATCTCGTTTAAGGAGATGGACAAGATAGCCAATAATGAAATCGCCAATTTCCTGAAAGACACCCTGGATGAGTAACGACATGGCCCGCAAAACGATACATGCACTCATCAAGGGAAGGGTCCAGGGGGTCTATTTCCGTGACTGCACCCGGCAGGAGGCTCAGCGGCTGGAACTGTGCGGCTGGGTTCGCAACCTGCCGGACGGGACAGTCGAGGCCCTTAGCACCGGAG
>JAJYAX010000435.1 GCA_021779275.1 Deltaproteobacteria bacterium
GGCCTATCCGGTCTATATAACGTCGTTCAAATGCTCTCCGGACGCCTTTGCGCTTGAGTATTTCAAGTCCATCATGGAGGCCCATAACAAGCCCTATCTGATCCTGGAAATCGATGAGCATGATTCCAGCGTCGGCTATGAGACCCGGGTGGAGGCCGCGATTCGGTCGATCCGGAACGATCTGGCGAGCGGGGAAAAACGCAGGATTATTCACTATGGCGCCATTAATCCGCAGCTGGAGAAGGGGCTGGAGAGAAAAAACATCGTTTTTCCCAATTGGGATAGGATCACCTGCAGCCTGCTGGCCGCAACCCTCAGACGGGAGGGGTATACCGTCCACCTGATGGAAGAGACGGCATCGTCTATCCGTGAGAGCCTGAAGACCAACACCGGTCAATGCATTCCGCTGAATGCGATCGCCCAGGGGTATATGAACTGTATCGAGGAAAAAGGGCTTGATCCCGCTGAAACGGTACTCTGGCTGAATAACTCCACAATAGCCTGCAATATCAGATTGTATCCCCATCATATAAAAACCCTCCTCAACGCCAGGGGGGGCGGAATGGAGGAGGCCGGGGTCTTTTGCGGTGAGCTGTCCTTTATCGATATCTCGGTCCGGGCGGCGATGAATGGCTATTTTTCCTATATGTTCGGAGGGATGCTCAGGAAGGTGGCCTGCCGGATACGTCCCTACGAACGGGAAAAGGGCCGGACGGACAGGGTCCTCAACCAGGCGATCAAAATCCTCTCGGAGGCCTTTGGCGGCAGACGCACCAAGGCCGATGCCTTGACCGAGATAATCTCCCACTTTGAATGGATCGAGACGGAGAGGACCCAACGGCCGAAGGTGGCGATCTTCGGTGACCTCTATGTCCGTGATAACAGTGTGATGAACCAGGATGTGATCCGGTTTATTGAAGAGAACGGCGGTGAGGTGATTACCGTACCCTACAGCGAATATGCGAAGATGATCGCCCAGTCCTATTTCCGGAAATGGTTCAACGAGGGAAAATTCATGGAGGTGCTGTCGCACAGGACCATTCTGGCGACAATGAGCCGGCTGGAAAAAGGCTATGCCCGGATCTTTAACCGGGTGCTGGCAGAGCCGGAATACGTGTATGACGAGTCGCCGGAGATGATCCTGTCGGAATATAATATATCCATTGAAAATACCGGAGAATCAATGGATAATATCCTGAAGATCCACTATATCAAAAAACACCATCCGGATGTCTCGCTCTTTGTCCAGACCAGCCCGGCCCTCTGTTGCGCCTCCCTGATAACCGAGGCGATGAAGGATACCATCGAAGAGAAAACCGGGGTCCCCGTCGTTTCCATCAGATATGACGGCACCGGAGGGAATAAAAATACCGTGATCATTCCCTATCTGAAATATCCGCGCCGTATCGATTCTCTCCGGATCGCCGAGAGGCGCTTCCGGATGGGATGATTCTCGATCAAGGGGGAAGATTTTTTTCTTGACAAATAAATAGGCTTTGCATAAAACAGACGCGATAACAATGTTCTTTTTAATGAATATGTTTCGTACTGTCTGTTTTTTTTATTTTGTTTTTTCAGTGTATTATTGATGAATACGCGTTAAAACGGAGTTTCATTACTACGGTAAGTGCGGGATTGGTTTCGTGAGTGGCATTGAAATTAACATCCTGTAAATATGAAATTGTTCGTTTTGTCTTACCGGCTGGTTAATCTTAAAAAAAGGACAAGCAGTAACGATGTTAAATGAATTGAACAAAGATATCCATGTGCGTCTGGAAAAGGCCGTGCTGGAAGTTTTTTCTAATTATGATTTTCATAAGGCGAGCATCAGGGATATTGCGGATAAGGCAGGGGTCAGCTTCACCACCATCTATAAACATTACGGCAGCAAGGAGCGGTTGGTCTTTGCCTTCGTGGATGTCTGGATGGGCAAGCTGACCGACCGGATTGTCGATCATCTGCAGGGAATCGAGGACCTGAAAGAGAAACTCAGAAAGGTCTTCTGGTTACAGCTTGATTATTATGAACGTCATCCCGGCCTGGGCCGGATTGTCTTTATGACTCTGCCCATGAAGACCTGGATGGCCGATGAGACCTTCGCCCAGCCCCGGATGATGAATCTGATGATAACGGTTCTGCGCCAGGGACAGAAAGAGGGGGTCCTGAACTCGGAGGTCAGGGCATCGACCTTGCTGGATTTTCTGATGGGTTTTGTCCAGCGGAGTTTTTTTATGTGGATTCTGCGGGGGCAAAAGGAGAGTCTGGTCGAACAGGCCAATGCCATGTTCGAGATGGTCTGGCGGGGTATGGCCAATCCTCAAAAAAAGGAATCAGGTCCACGGGATTGATATCCGGACCGTGAAGAGTTGAACTGCTTGAAGGTAAAAAATTTAAGAATATTCTTTGGAGGCACAACATGAAGATACTGAAAATCGATCATCTGGGAATCGCCGTCAACAGTATTGAGGATGGCAAAAATTTCTGGGCGGAGACCCTGGGCCTGCATTTTGAGGGCTCTGAGACCGTCGCCGAACAGAAGGTGACAACCGCCTTCTTCCCGGTCGGTGAGAGTGAGGTTGAACTCTTGGAATCGACATCTCCGGACGGTCCGGTGGCCAAATTTATCGAGAAAAAAGGGCAGGGATTTCAGCATATCGCGTTTCGGGTAGAGAATATTGAGGAGGCCCTGGAGGAGTTGAAGCAAAAGGGCATTCAGCTCATCGATCAGAAGCCC
>JAJYAX010000436.1 GCA_021779275.1 Deltaproteobacteria bacterium
CGCCCTTGAACAGGCCCGCAGCGGCAAGCGACCTGACCGGGGTGGAGGTCAGGTTGCAGATATAATAGGGAAGCAGCAGGGTCTCGATCCTGGTGAAATGGTTGATAACGAAGATTATCGGCCCCTTGGGGATGTTTGCTTCGCCATGGAGAATAATGTCGGCCTTGGAGAGGCTGGAGAGGGTCTTGATCGCCAGGCCTGCTGTCAGATATGCAGATCGGTTCATGGGCAGTTGGGGAAGAGAAGAATAAAGCCATTACCTACTCGGCGGAATATATGGAAATTTTCCCCTGCGGTCAAGTACTCTTCTTCATTCTCCCCGGACGTCAGGAATCCGTGCCGAGTGCAACGGGAGCATAAAAAACTACCCAAACAAACCAACAGGTTACAAAAGGTTACAAAATATTTGATATTCCATTCAATTTCCACTACTCTGAGAGGAGAGAAAACAGCAGATGCTGAACGGCTTTTCACAACGGAGGAGTCCATGGGCCTGAACCTCACCTATATGCCGCCGGATTTCGCCAGTCCCGAGTATGCCGGCAGTCCCGAAGCCGACCTGCAGCCGGCGCCCGCCGACGGTATCGCCCCGGCCGGCTTTCACGCCACCTCCAACTTTCCCGAATACATTCGTCTTCCTGGCCAGGGCTGGACGCTGGCCCCGGAGAGCCGGATGGATGCGGTCCTGAAGGTGACGGGCGAAAAGCTTGAGGTGGTGGAGGCGCGCCGGTTGCACAAAGGCGATAGGGTCGTTGTCGGCCGGACCGAAAACGGGGAGGAAGGGATTCTCGTCCACGTCAATTGTTTTGCCAGGCGGGAGATCAGCACCGATAAATTCACCTTCCGTTCCCGGGGCACCCGGGAGACACCCTTTTCCCGATCCTATGATGAGCTGTATGCCATCCTGGAGCATGATCGTGAGCATGGCTATATCGTCTGGGTGTTGGGACCGGCCGTGGCCTTCGACAAGGACAGCCGGGAGGCCATGCAGGGGCTGATCGAAAACGGCTACTGCCATGCCTTGATGGCCGGAAACGCGCTGGCCACCCATGATCTGGAGGCGGCCTGTTTCGGCACCGGGCTGGGCCAGGATATCTACACGCAGGAGCTGCGGGCCATGGGACATTACAATCACCTGGACATCCTCAACACAGTCCGGAAGGCAGGATCGATCAAGGCCGGCATGCAGACCCTGCATATCACCAACGGCATCATCCATGCCTGCGAGAAGGCGAATATCCCCTATGTCCTGGCCGGCTCCATCCGGGACGACGGCCCGCTGCCCGAGACCATCGCCGACGCCTGCCTCTCCCAGGACCGGATGCGGACCCATGCCCGGCTGGCCACCACGGTGATCACCATGGCCACTCAATTGCATTCCATCGCCTTTGGCAATATGACCCCCAGTTACCGGGTGCTTGCAGATGGTAGGGTCCGTCCGGTCTTTTTCTATGTCGTCGATATGTCGGAGTTCAGCGCCGACAAGCTCGCCAACCGCGGCTCCGCCCAGGCCCGGGCCATCCTCACCAATGTGCAGGACTTTATCGTCAACCTCCGGAACAACCTCTCCGTCAAAGGACGACCATGACAAAAACCGTACACCTTATCGGTATCCCGATGGATCTGGGCCAGAGACACCGGGGCGTGGATATGGGGCCGGTGGCCATCCGCTACGCCGGTCTGGCCGGAGTTCTTCAGGGACTGGGATACCAGACAAAAGATGCTGGAAATATTAATATTCCCGGGCACTACACACTCTCCGACACCCGACTCTGCGAACGGATCATCCCCATCCGCACGGCCTGCGCCACGGTCTATACCATGGGACGCGACGCCTTAAGGAACAGTGAGATACCGATCTTTCTGGGCGGAGACCATTCGGCGGCCATCGGCTCCATCGGCGGGATCACCCACGACGGGCCCTGCGGCCTGATCTGGGTCGACGCCCATGGCGACTTCAACACCCCGGAGACCTCCAACACCGGGAACATCCACGGAATGTCGCTGGCCATCCTGTTGGGAGACGGCCCGGGGGAGCTGGTGGACGTGGGGAGAAAGGGCGCGAAGATTACGCCTGCGGATGTCATCCTGATCGGCGTCCGCGACCTGGACCCGAAGGAAAAGATCCGTTTGAAAAATTCGGGATGTTCCGTCTATACCATGCGGGATGTCGACGAGCTGGGAATGCACAGGGTCCTCAGGGAGGCCCTGGGCAAAATCAGCCGCCGGGCCAAGATCCACCTGAGTCTTGATATGGATGCGCTGGACCCCGGGGAGGCGCCGGGGGTCGGCACGCCCTCACCGGGCGGCCTGACCTACCGGGAGGCCCAGCTGATAATGGAGACCATCGCCGACTCCGGCAGACTCCAATCGGTGGATGTGATGGAGATCAACCCCATCCTCGACCACTGCAACCGCACCGCCCAGGTGGCCGTCTCCCTGCTGGCCTCACTCTTCGGCAAAACCATATTCTGAGATGAACGGCCGGGGCTCGACCAGCCGGAAGTTCCTCAAATACTTTAATCCCCGGCCCTCATGGCCCTTTTAACCGAGGCTCCTTTCTCGAATGGTCTGAAAATTGCATCGATATCGTTCATGAATACTCCACCTCACGCAATCTCAAAAATGCATGTCCTTCTCCTGTTCCTGCTGATCATCCTTCTCCCCGGATCAGGCTGCGGAGAGGGACTGAAAAAGAACGTCCTCTACCTGAACTCCTATCACAATGGGTA
>JAJYAX010000437.1 GCA_021779275.1 Deltaproteobacteria bacterium
GTTCTCCTCCGGGGGCAAAAAGAGCCGACTGAGAAAAGGATAGATCGCGGCAATCGATGCGACTGCGGCGAAGGTAAGCTGAAAGGACACAGTGAACAGACTTGACGGACTCCAGACCAGGAGACAAAACATCGCCAGGGCCAGGGTGGCGAAGATTGATTTTTGCCGATTGACACAGAGCGCCAGCAGGACTGCCATACTCATGAGCAAGGATCGCATGACCGGCGTATTCGAACCGGCCAGAAGCGCATAAAAACAAAGCAGGGGAAGACAGGCGAGCATTGCGGCCTTTTTGGTGTCGAGATGCAGAATTAACCACTCGGAACGTCTCAACAGCCAGGAGAAGGCCGAAAACAGAACGACCCCGATTATCGACATATGCATGCCGGATATGGAGAGGATATGCATGCACCCCGTGTCCTTGAATTGCTCAAGGAGGTCTTTGTTTATCCCTGACATGTCCCCGATCAGGACCGCCTTATAAATTCCGGCAATCTCCGGCGAAAGGGAGGCATCGATTGCGTCCCGGATGCGAATCCGGGCCTTTTCGGCTGCATAGCGGACGGAGAGGGGCGCTGGCTCGGTTTTATGAATATACAGAGGACTCTCGATAATGCCGGTAATCCAGATATCCTTTTGGGACAGGAAACGCATATAATCAAAACTGCCCGCGGTCCGCAGGCTGTGCGGGCGGCTGAGAACGGCCCGGATGAGAACCCGGTCGCCGGGAAAGATATCCCCGGGCCAGATGCCTTTCAGGCTCAAACCGACCCGTCCCGTTGTCGGAACAAAGGCATTTTCATCCTTGAAGCGTACAGCATCACTTTGTATCTCAACCTTGCTCATCTCGCCGTTATACCCTTGCAGGCTGGAGACACGACCAAGGATGACAGCCTCCTTCTTTTCTGTGACCAGATAATAAATATGGGATGGATCTCTGGGAGGAGCCTCACAGTCAGCTCCAAAGAATATCCCGATACAGAAAAAGAAGAGCAGGACCATCCCGGTAGCCGACTTTTTCCACTTATACCTGAAAAGAATAAGGGTGAGGATACCCGTCAGAACCAGGCCTGAGATCCGCCACGGAAGAGAAGGCCCGTTTGAAGAAAGTGAGATGCCGGCGGCAAAGGCAAGGGTTACCGAACAGAGGAGGTTATGGGAGAGAAGCCGGTACAACCTGTTCACAGAAATTTCCTGATTAACGCCAGATGCCTGGTGACCACCCCCTGTTTATCCTTGATATAAACAGCGGCAGCTTTCCCTGTCGTCCGGCGGAAAGCGGGATCGTCGAACAGCCTTTCCAGGGTCAGAAAAAGTGAATCACCGTTATGAACTCTGAGTGCACCACCTGCAGCGAGCAGATCCTCGGCAATTTCGGCAAAATCCTCCATATGCGGACCAAAGAGGACGGGAAGCCCCATGACCGCAGGCTCGATGGGATTATGACCGCCCTGGTCAACGAGACTGCCGCCGACAAAGGCGATATCGCAGCTCCGGTAATAAGCGGCCAACTCCCCGATGGTGTCCAGGATGAGCAGGTCCGGCCGGAGAGAAGTTGCCCCTTGGGACCGGCATACGGCCGCAAGCCCCAAAGACTCGGCAAGACGTCCAATCTCCGTCCTCCTGGAAATATCCCTTGGCGCAATCACCAGCGACAGAGTTTGCCTGTCTCTTTTTAATCGCGTGTAGGCTGCAAGAAGTATCTCTTCCTCTCCACGATGTGTCGACCCGGCGACAAGACAAAGCCCCGGAGGCTGATCAACCTGGTCGGGGTTTTTCTCCACAAGGGTCGGGGTATCAAATTTCAGGTTGCCAAGGGTGAAGATCCTGTCTTCAGGAATTCCCAGGGCAATCAAATTCTCCCGGTCGGCGGCCGTCTGCATGCTCAAGGCAGCAAATGATCGAAAAAGAGGCCGGAAGAAAAAGCCGAATCGCCGGTAAGCGCCCATGGACTTTTCCGAGATCCGGCCATTGACCAAAAGAGAAGGAATCCCTTTCTTGTGCAGGACCGAGAGCAGGTTCGGCCAGAAATCGGTTTCCACCAGAATAAAGAGATCCGGGCGGATCAGTGTAAGAAAGCGGTGTATAACCGGCAGAATATCAAGAGGAAACAAGACTATCCTGTCAACATGCGGAGCGATAATGTCTTCGGCGAGCCTACTGCCCGTTCGGGTCGTCGCCGAAAATATCAGGGTGACATCAAAGGCCGCACGAATGCCGCGGATGAGCGGCAGGGAGGAGGTTACCTCGCCTACGGACAGGGCATGCACCCAAATTGTCTTTTTCCGAGGTGCGGGCAACGGAAATAATTCCCGTGCTCCCAACCCCAGACGACTCAGGATATGTCTCCGGTATCCGGGTCTTACGGCAAACACTGCGGCAAGCAACGGCAAAATGATTACAAGCAAAAGAACTTGCAGGATATTGTAAAGAAACAGCATGAAGTTGTTCTCTCAAAGTACACAAAGGCGACCGCCTATCAGGTCATCCTGATCCTCTCGCAGTCAGGGCAGATCCAGGTGGGGCCATTGCTGATTCCCCAGGCATTTTCTTTAAAGCAGTCATCACAGATCTGAAAACCGCAGGGACAACTCCAGCAGAACTCTTTTTTTTCCTTGCAGCAGTGGCATCGATATTCGCCGAGTTTCCGCCGCCGGTAGCCTGACTTTTTTATTGGACCTTCCATCAGTCCCCCAGCTCCCGCTCCATCCATTCCCTGTAATCACCGCTGA
>JAJYAX010000438.1 GCA_021779275.1 Deltaproteobacteria bacterium
CCACATCACCCTGACGCATATCGGCAACCATGGCCTCCACCGCCTCACCGATACAATCCGGGGCCAGGCGCACAGTACAACCAAGGAGTCCCTGCAGATGGGCGGCGACAGGGGCCAGGCTGAAGGCCTCGACCCTCTTGCCCTTTGGCCTGCCCATATGGGAACAGAGGATCAGTTTCCCCTTGTTTTCCAAAACATATCTGATAGTCGGCAGGGCTGTGCGTATCCGGATGTCATCAGTAATGGTTTTATCTTCATCCATGGGCACATTAAAGTCAACGCGCACCAGGACCCGTTTGTCCCGAAGAGTAAGATCCCGAAGAGTGTTCATAATAAAGGTCTCCGCTGAAGAGGCAGAATTTATGAGAGAAAGGATTTCCTCAGGATCAAGGCGTCATCCTGGGGATTACTGTAATATTTTTTCCGGCAACCGATTGTCCGGTAGCCGAGGCTTTTATACAAGCCCGTCGCCGCCGTATTGGCCGCCCTGACCTCCAGGAAGAGAAACTCGCATCCTCTGTCCCGGCAGAGGTCCTCAAACCGGAGGAGCAGCGCCCTTCCAAGCCCGCACCGGCGCTGTGACGGACTGACGGCGATCTTCAAAAGCTCTGCCTCTATCCCCGCATGGAATCCGCAGCACCAGCCGAGAACAGTATCCTCACCGACTGCCACAAGCTGCAGTCCCTGTGATCGCTCAAATTCAGCGGCAATAAGTGCGGCCGACCATGGTGACGGAGAGGCCTGCTCAATGGCGGCAATCCTCTCCACGTCGCCATTGAGCAGGGGCCGGATGGCCACGGTTCAGACCATCTTACCTGCAACCTGGACGGTCAAATCCCCCAGCATATTGGTATAACTGCCGAGCTCATTGTCATACCAGCCATAGATAACCGCCTGGGTGACAGGCACTTCCAGGATCGGATTCACATCGGCTGCAAGCTTGCCTGCAGCCAGGATCTTTTTCAGATTCACCTGGATGGATGCGGTCCGGGTATGGGTCTCGGTGCCTTCGATCACGGTGGCCGCCTGGGGAACACCGATGATGTCCGAAGAGACATTCTGATCTTCACTATATACCAGGTATTTATTATTCTTTGCAAATTCTCGGTAGATTGAATTGAGGTAATCCCGCTTGATGGGATGGTCATAATCATCCTGAAGATTCAGAACCAGGACGATCAGCGATCCTGTCGAGGTCGGGATTCGAACGGATTCGGCTATAAAACCAATGGATTTCATCTCCGGAATCACAAGAACAAGCGCCTTGGCCGCACCCGTTGTCGTCAAGATAATATTATTCAGGATTGACCGGTTCTTTCGCATATCGGCGGCCCCGGTCCCGGGGAGTCTGTCCAGGACCTGCTGGCTGCCGGTGGCGGCATGGACGGTGACCATGGAGGCGCTGAGAAAATTCTCGGCGCCGATGGTCTCCATCAGCGGCTTGATCATATAGGACAGACAGGTGGTCGTACAGGAGGCGGCGGAAATAAGAGAGTGCCTTGACGGGTCATAGTCTTCGTCATTGATACCCATGACCGTCGTGACCGCATCCTTGGGCATCTCCAGTCCCTTGGATTTTATCTTGAAGGGCGCGGAAAGGACCACCTTTTCGGCGCCGGCCTGGAGATGGCCGCGCAGGGCGCCTTTCGCCGCATCGGTGTCCGTCGTCGGGTCATTGAAAACACCGGTTGTATCGACGACCAGCTTGACATCATTATCCTGCCAGGCGATATCCTTGGGATTCCGCGCTGTCCGCAGGATGGTGACCGGCACGCCGTTGATCAGCATGGTCCCGGTCTCGTTGTTCAGCTCCTCTATAACCCTCCCGCCCTTATGTCCGTGCAGATAGGTACTCAGACGACCATATGAAGAATCACGTTCAATGGCTGCCGCCAGGTGTTCAAGGTTTTTTCCGACTTCCCGGCCGATATTGGCGACGATCCCGGAGAAATGCTTCCTTGAGACATGGTGCCATAGGGAAAGTTTTCCAATCCGGCCCAGACCGTTGATACCTAATTTCATAGCAATGCATCTCCTTTCTTAGTAGAATGGCTCTAATGCTGAATGTCCTGGATTGCAGAATATTGCAAGCATGACAAGTTGATGTAACGTATCGTACTGGGAAACAGGTATGATTTTATCACCAGCACCTGCATTATGCAAATGAATTGTTTCAACTTTTGGCATTGAATCCCTTGAAAATATCATCGGATTACCCATGATTTTCCCAGCTCCTCTGGATCCGGGAATCCTGCTGAAGCGGTACAAGCGTTTCTTGGCGGATGTCAGACTGAGAGACGGGACAGAGGTCACCGTCCATTGTCCGAATTCCGGCTCGATGCTCTCCTGTTCACGTCCCGGCAGCGCTGTGTATATCTCCAGATCCGCCAGTCCGCGCAGGAAATACCCCTTCACCCTGGAGATGATCAAAGAAGATTCCACCTGGATAGGCGTCAACACCTCCCTGACCAACCACATCGTGGTGGAGGGAATCGAAAACGGGGATATCCCCGAACTGCGGCGCCCGGACAGCATCCGGCGGGAGGTCAAGGTCTCTGCCGCCAGCAGACTCGATGTCCTGCTGACCAAGGGGACACGGGATATCTTTATGGAGATAAAGAGCTGCACCCTGGCGGTGGACTCGTGCGCCATGTTCCCCGATGCGGTTACCTCACGGGGGACCAGGCATCTGCGGGAACTGGCGGATCTGGTCAAACAGGGGCGGG
>JAJYAX010000439.1 GCA_021779275.1 Deltaproteobacteria bacterium
GGGGCCGAATTCCCGCTCAAGCCTCTTTCTGATCCACGCCGCCACGGCCGGACTGCCGCCGCCGGTTGATATGGCCAGAAGAAGCTCGCCCTGCCGAACCGTCGCCGGCACCTGGAAGGTGCAGGCCTCGGGGTTATCGGCGCTGTTCAGCAGGATATCGCGCTCTTTCGCCTCGTCGATCACCTGTTGCTGGACTTCTGCCTTGTCGGTGGCCGCAAAGACCAGAAAGGCCCCCCGCAGGTCACCCGGACAATAGTCTCTCCGCCGCCATTCCATCCTGCCCTCTGCGGCAAGTTCCCTGATTCTGGGGCAGGCCTTGGGGCTGATGACCGCCACCTTGGCCCCACAGGCCAGGACCTGTTCAACCTTCCGGGCGGCGACCTCTCCCCCCCCGATAATCAGGCAGAAACGTTTATGGATATTGAGATTAACAGGATAGAATGACATGTTTCATGGGATCATAATCGGATTTTTCGCCTGAGGCAATTGACAATAATCGCCACCTCTCCCCTCGATGTCTGCATGGTCTGTCTTCCGACCGCGATATCAAAATCCTCTTTTGCCATCTCTAAAAACCGGGGCAGACACTTCCGTCGCATGTCATGGGCGAGATAGACAACCCCGCCGGGCTTCAGGAAGGTCTTGATAATCGCGAGAATGGGCTGCAGAAATTCCTGCCGGAACAGAATCTCCGCCCCGGCTATCACATCGAAAGACTGCAGGTCCGCAGGAGGGGCAAGCCAGTCAAGGAGTATGGACTGGACCCCGGACAGCCCCGAAGCGGCGCTGCTCACCCTCTGGAAATCAAGAATGATCTCTTCATAATCGCTGAGGGTGACAGCAAAACCGGCAGCGGCGGCGGTAAGCCCCGGCGCCCCAAGTCCCGCTCCCAGTTCGAGAAGCGACCTGCCCTGTCTCTTCGGCAGCGAACACAGCACATAGGAAAGCACCATGGCCGACTCCCAGAGTCTGATCCAGAAAGGAAAGTCCGTCACATCGGCAAAGGGATCCTTCCCCGCCAAAACCTCTTCGAGGTCGGCGGCCTTCAGCAGACGAACCGTCTTGTCCCCAACCTTCAGCTTATCAAAGGTAAGTGTATATTTTTCCCTGATCCGGTTATAGACGCAGCGTTCTTGTTCCGGTAAATTTCGTATATCCATAGGCACGGCAGCAAGAGACCGCTCCACCTCTCCACTCTTGAATTGTAGTTATTACAGAAACCTATTTCATCACGCTTTTGATATCATTGGCAAGGACCGAATGAGGAACATAGCCGGAGTATTTTTTCACGATGGTGCCATTCTGGTTGATAAGAAAGGCCACCGGTATGCCATAGACCCCGCCAAAGTCCCTGATCGTCCCGCTATCCGCCATCACCACCGGATAATTGATCCCCATCTTCATGACCAGCTTACCCACAACCCCGGGGCCTTCCTCATCTACCGAGAAGGCGATGACCGAAAAACCATCCTTGGCCAATTCCTTCTGCAATTCAACCAGACCGGGAACCTCTTCCATACACGGTGGACACCAGGTGGCGAAAAAGGTCACCAACAGTACCTTTCCCTGTAATTTCCTGCTGTCAATGGTCCTCCCGTCCGTCACCTCCGGAAGAGAAAAGGCAGGCATCTTTGCTGTCGCCTGCAACGGTCCGGCAGAGAAGAAGATGCCGATAAACAGGACAATTGCTGCTAACGGAAGGGCGAGATGGAAATTTTTCATTGGGGCCGGCTCCTGAGATTGTTTCAAAATATTGTCTGATATAATACTCATTCCTGCGAAAGATTCCTCTTTTTTTCATCGTCAAGACTGATGATCAACCGGAACTGATCGAATCTCTTGCGGTCCTGCCAAAAGCCGGATGAAAAAAAGGTTGCAGAGATGAGTGTAATAAATTGCAAAACATGCTAGACTGTGATCCGTTTACAGTTCTCTCTCTTTAACAGTTTGCAAGGAACATCCTATGACGATTCTTCAATCCTCCGTTTTGTTGCCGCCCCGGAAAAGAGCAGTTCTGCTCTTTTCCCTGATTCTGATATTCCTTCTGGCCGGAAATTCCACAGCTCAGGTTGTTGACCGCGTCGTTGCCGTGATCAATGATGATGTCATTCTCCTCTCCGATCTTGAGAGCACCGGGAAGGCATATTTCGAGAAGGTCAGGGACAGCGCGCCCGAGGCGTCTCGTGCAGAGGCCCTCAAGAATGCCAGAGAGCATGTGCTCGATGCTATGATCGAAGATACGCTCATCAGCCAAAAGGCCAAGAAGGACAAAATATCCATATCAGACGATGATGTCAAAAAAAGCTTCGAGCAAATACTGAAACGGAGCGGTCTTACCGAGAATCAATTCATGGAGAAGGTGAAAGAATCCGGTCTGAGCAAGGAAGAATACGACAAAAAGCTCCGCAACCAGATCCTTCAGGACAGACTCATCAGCACTGAGGTTCGTTCCAAGGTCATTATAACCGACACCATGGTCAAAGAATATTACGACAGCCATGCGAAAGAAAAAACCGCCGCTGTGAAAGGCGGGTATTCACTTCTGCAAATGGGTTTCGTTTGGGGACAGAGCCCCGACTCAAAGAAGTCGGCGCCGAACCTGTATGCGGACAAGATGGAAGCAAAACAACGTGCGGAACATGCCCTCAAACTGGCCAGGGAAGGTCAGGATTTCGGAGAGCTGGCGAAAAAACTCTCCAACCTGCCGTCTGCCGCGGATGGAG
>JAJYAX010000440.1 GCA_021779275.1 Deltaproteobacteria bacterium
GTTTCGTCGACAGCCCCATTTCCCGGGTGATCGGCTCCGACACCTATCCGGGCCGGGAGAGCGACGATCTTCTCGATATCTATACGGTGGCGCCGCTCATAGCCGGTGTTTTGAAGAAACATCTCAAATTACCATGACCCATCGACAACCTCCAAGGCCTCTTCCCTGCCCGGCGCCCAATATGCTACACGTTTCCGGTGTGCCGCTGCCATGAAACAGGAAAGCATTGCCACCGTCCTACACAGATCGATCCTCTTTCAAAAACTGGAGGCCCCCCGGCTGTTGACCCTTTCCAGTCTCGCCCGGGTATCGGTTTTTAAAGAAGGCTCCCCTATCTTTCAGCAGAATGATCCCTCCGAGGGCCTCTATCTGGTGGCCGCAGGAGAGGTGGAGCTTGTCCTGTCCCTGGGGTATGGGGGAGAAAGCGTTATCGCCCGGATAGGCCCCGGCGGTCATTTCGGCGAGACCTCGCTTCTGACCGGCAGGCCGCACTCCGTCGGGGCCAGGGCCTGTCGTGATCTGATCCTGGTCTGGTTTGATAAAAATGTCTTCCACGAGGTTCTGCTGAATGACGGCATAATCAATGAACAGTTGAACCTGGCCCTGGCCGAGCGTCTGCAGGTCTCCTTCAGAGACCGGGCCGATTCAGTGGTGCATGCCGGACGCCCCGGGCAAAAGATTCCCCGGCTGGAGGACTATACTCTTTTCACCGAAGAATCGGCCGACGGGGCCGGCAAGAACGGACACGCCGTCTCCCTGGTCTCCAGTACCGCTCGCCGTATCCAGAGCGTCACCAGTCTTTTCGCCAAAAACCTTGATCCGGTCTTCCTGACCGGGGAGACCGGCACGGGCCGGAAGTTCCTGGCCAAGCAAATCCACCTCCAGAGCGAATATTCCCACGGCCCATATATCGAGATTGACCTGAGGGATCAGGAAGAAGAGATAATGGGGGAAAAACTGTTCGGCAATCAGCAGGATACTTTTCCTTTTGCCCAGGCCCGGCAGGCAGGCACATTCGAACAGTTCGGCTACGGCACCGTGACCCTGCTGCACCCTGAATGCCTCAGCCTTCCCCTCCAGCAGAAGATCGTCCAGGCCCTGGCCAGCGGGTCCTTTACCAGGATCGGAGGCGACAGGCCGATCCCCTTTCAGTCCAGGGTGATCTTCATCAGCGAAGAGGATATGGAAAACCTGGCGGCCGCCGACGGACTCTTGCCGCGAATGCTTGCGGTCTTGCAGACGCAGCACTACCGGGTGCCGTCACTGCGTGAACATAAGAGGGATCTGCCCCGCCTGATCGAACATTACCTTCATCGTTACAGCAGGGAATACGGAAAAAATATCCATAAGATTTCGCCCAATTCCATGGGAATTCTGTTAAATTACGACTGGCCGGGCAATCTGACCGAGCTGGCCAGCGTCATCCAGAGGGCGGTCATGCTGGCCCAGAAGGATGAGATCCTGACCGATCAGATCCTTTTGGGGCTGCCGAAGACGGAAGGAAAGTGGGAATTCAATATCCTGCGGATTCCCTTGATCCGCAGGATTCTGCAGAGCACGCTCTTTCCCGCCTTTCCCCGGGCCGTTATCGGCTGCATCTTCCTGGCGGCCGTTCTCGCGCTGTTTTTCGGGCCGGCGGATCCCGAGAAGAATATCGGCGTCACCCTCAGCTGGGTGATCGGCTGGCCCGTCCTCTATTTCTCGTTCTTCTTCCTGGCCAGGCTCTGGTGCAGCGTCTGCACGCTGGCCGTTCCCGGCAGGCTGGTTCAGGCAATCTGGAAGCCTGACAGAAACACCCCGGAGTTCATCAAGAAATATTCCGGCTGGATCATGGCCTCGCTCTGCATCATCGTGCTCTGGGTCGAGATAGTCTGGGACGCCTACAGCAACCCGTTCATTGGCGGGTGGGTGATCCTGGCCGTGACCTTGGGCTCCTTTGTCTTCAGCATTCTTTTCAAACGGCGGGTATGGTGCCGGTATGTCTGCCCGCTGGGGGCCATCAATGCGATCTTCGCCATGCCTTCCATCCTGGAATTACGCGCGAATCGCCATCTCTGCCTGAACCGTTGCCGGGAACATGTCTGTTTCGGCGCCGAGAATCAGCAGGAGGGTTGTCCGATGTTCCGGCATCCCTTTCTGGTCGATAATAACCGGGACTGCATTCTGTGCGCCAAGTGCATTAAAAGCTGCAAGGAAAACTCCATTCATCTGAATCTCCGGCTGGCCCCTCAGGAACTCTGGGACCTGGAGACTCCAAGGAGGCCGGACAGTTTCCTGGTGGTCGCCCTGGGCGCGATCTTTTTCCCCTTTGCCCTCCAGGGAAAATTTTTCCGGTTGGTCGAGCAGGGTGTTGCGTTTCTCCCCGGCAGTATCTCTCTTCCCCTGCCGATAGCGGCGACGGTCGTCTTTTTCGGCCTCATCCTCCTCTTTCAGCTCGGGTACCTGGTGATGGTCACCATCCAGGCCAGGTATGCGGCGGTAAACAAGGATGTCCTGCTGCCGCTTCTCGGCTACGGATTCATCCCGCTCATTCTCGGCTGTTATCTGGCCGTCCATTTTGAACTCTTTATCGGCGGGGCCTGGCGGCTCTGGCCGAACATTCTGGACCTGATGGGTTTCGATGCCGTCTATCATGCCCGAAGGATATTCAGCCCGGACAGTACCGCCGTCCTGCAGACCATCACGGTCTTCGGCGGCATGCTGGCCTCCTTCTATGCG
>JAJYAX010000441.1 GCA_021779275.1 Deltaproteobacteria bacterium
ATTTTTGTTGCTTTTCAGATGGCGGTCAATGCAGTTATAACTTACATTGATGAGACCGCCCTTAAACCATTTCCAGCATGGCGCATCGCTTGTATCAAGGACCTGGTCCCATTGTTTATACCAGGTAAGAAGTTCGGCAAACTCAATATAACAATCAGGAAAGTTTTCAAGGCTAAAGCGCTTGAATACGTCAGGGTCTGTGAGGTTGGCCTGGCCGATAAATTTTGTGGATGGGTAGAAATATTCCTCTTCCTGCCAATGAACGGCTATTTGGGCTTCTGAGGTTCCGATAACTTCCGCTTTCTCTTTACTCATAAGTCGTGCTCCTTTCATGAATCTGGTTAAGAATTTAACTTCAAAACAGTTTCCGATAGTGCCGCGTTTCGTCCTCCTTTCTTCAGTTGTGCCGGGTCGCCGGCTGCATAAGGTGAAAGGTCCTTCTTTTAGGGCGTGCTAAAAAAAGAACCAGTGATCATAAATATAACCTTCTCCGTAACATAATCGCAAAGGTATTGCAATTGGTTTTGACTTGTGATTAAGACAAATTGATGTGTTTAGCGTCAATGACGCAATCTATCCGATTATTTAAGGAAAGGGTAGTCCCAATTGTAGAGAGGTGAGTTTTTTATAAGGCTGCAGCTTTTTTCTAATAGTTGGCTGGAATTTTTAAAAGGGGACGTTTTTTACACGAGGCGCCACTAAAAAAAAGGGAGTTCCTCAATTAATTGTGCTTTACTATACCATCGGAAATGATTGTGAGGGGCACAGGGAGGCCTGGCTTTTTGTGCTTGATTTCTTGTACACGGGTGAGACACTGTACAGACACATTTCACCATGTGCGGGTTGATTGAGGGTGTTGTTTTTCATCAGGAAATCTGCAATACAAGGTAGGATTCTATGAAAAGAACGGGATTTTTATATGACGACAGATATCTTCTCCACGTTACATTCGAAGGCCATCCGGAATCACCGGCACGACTGAAATCGATCCATTCCCGCCTTGCGGAATCCGGTGTGCTGGAAAAGCTGACATTGATCAGCGCAGAGGCGGCCAAACAGATGTGGATAGAGTCGGTCCACAAGATCCAGTATATAATGCGCTTCGAAGAGGCCTGCCTCATGGGATTTCCGGACTTCGACCATCCGGACAACTCGGTTTGCAGGGACACCTATGAGATCGCCCTGCTGGCGGTCGGCGGGATTCTCCGGACCATCGATGCAATGATGGGCGGCGCCATTGATAATGCCTTTTGTGCTGTTCGCCCTCCCGGGCATCATGCCGAGGTGGATATGGCCATGGGGTTTTGTTTTTTTAATAATATTGCCATCGCGGCAAAATATCTCCAGAAGAAATGGGGGATCGGACGCGTGGGTATTATTGATTTTGACGTGCATCATGGCAACGGAACACAACACACCTTTGAAAACGACCCCACAGTCTTTTATTATTCGATTCACGAGCATCCCTCATTCGCCTATCCGGGGACGGGACGGGAATTTGAGGCCGGTAAAGGAGAAGGGAACGGGTATACGTTGAATTCTCCTGTCTTGCCGGGAAGAGGGGATGATGAATACAAAGCGATGATCCTCAAAGATCTTGTCCCTGCCTTCGATGCCTTCAAGCCGGAGGTCATCCTGCTGTCGGCGGGTTTTGACGCCCATGAAAGCGATTTGATGTCCGGTGTAAGCCTGACAACCGAAGGCTATGATTTTATAACCGACGAGATAGTGAAACTCGCAGACCGGCATGCCGGCGGCAGGGTCGTTTCTATTCTGGAGGGAGGGTACAATTTGGACGTCTTGCCGATCCTGGTTGAAAACCATATCAAGAAACTCGCCGGTATGGAATAGTCTTGCACGAAAAATGGGAGTAATGATTTGTAATGAAAATGAAAATGAAAATGAAAATGAATAGGAGGATCTATGTTTGTCAGTGAAACGATGGTCAGGGACCTGGTTACAATACATCATGATGCAACGATATCCGAGGCACGGGATCTGATGCAGAAGAAACACGTCAGGCATCTTCCTGTGGTGGACAGTTCCGGATTGCTTGTCGGTATATTCACCGACCGTGACATGCGCGATGCGATGCCCTCAATATTATTGGATAAGGAGTCTTATGAAAATACCTTGAAAAAGGTATTGGATCACTCCATCAGTGAAGTAATGACAAAAGATGTCATGACAATTCCCATCTACTATACAATCCAGGACGCCCTGATGGTAATCCAGAAAAAAAAGGTGGGGGCGATACCGGTTGTTGATGAAAACGGATTTCTGAAAGGGATCCTCTCTACCCGTGATCTTCTGGCATCTTTTGTGACCGTTATGGGGATAGGTCAGCCTGGCACACTGCTGTGTATTCTCGCAAAAGACCAGCAGGGGCAGATGAAGAAAATTGTCGATATCATAACAGAAGAGCGAATATCCTTCGGCAGTGTCCTGGTTGCACGCTACCGGGATGCCGACAAGAAGGGAATTTTCCCCTATCTTCTCACCAACAATGTGATGAATGTAAAGAGAAAATTACTGGATGCGGGCTTTGAGTTGATAGATCCAATGAAGTTCTATGTGAGTCAATTTCCGAAGAAAATGAGCTGAGCTTTACGCCTTGTCGTATAATTTTCTTGTAATATCGGTTGAGTAAGCGTTTTTCCTGAAACAGCCTTCAGTCTTTCGCATGCCTAAAGGTGGTCAGAGGACGGCAGATT
>JAJYAX010000442.1 GCA_021779275.1 Deltaproteobacteria bacterium
GCCGGGGAATATATACCTTGCCTTTCGGTGCTTGAAGGCGACGGCCCCTTCTGGAGAGGGCGTGTCACAGCCTATCTGGAAAAAGCCTTAAAGAAAGAAGACTACGATTTCTATCTCTGCGGCAAGGGTGAAATGGTCCGGGATGCAATCCGTATTATTGACCTGAAATTTTCCGGCTCCAGGGTATTCATGGAGACGTTTTTCTGATCACTCTTACCAGGTTCGGAACTCGCCGGTATCGAGATGGACAAAATCCGATTGGGCATAGTAGCCGACGCCCCCTCTGCGCAGCAGGGTGGCAATATGCTGGATTTTCCGGATCGGCATATCACTCAGCCGGATATCGATGGCCTTCCCCTGCATATGCAGACTGTTCTGAGCTACACCTGAACTCTTCAAGTGCATGAGGTGATTGGTCTCGGGAGAGCGATATCCTGAGATTATCTCATAAACCCCGGTGCTGCCGCCGATCATCTGTATCTTGGAGAGAATATCCAGAAGTTCCGGGTCAATGGGATGGACCTGCTCCGTACGAAAATCACGGAGGAATTCGTTGACCTTTCGCTGGGTTGCAAACGAGCAGCCTTTTTTGGGTGAATAATTGATCTGCAGATTTTCTCCGGTATGGGTATGGTAAAAGGTCAGAGGATGGTAATCGATTCTTTTGGCAAAACAATCAATAGGGGCGGTGGACAGAAGCAGCCCTAGAGCAATCTGGGCCGAGGTCATTAAAAATCTGCGTCGGTTCATCGTGGTCTCTTATTGGTTGAGTTTATCATCAGGGTCTACGGTAGTCTTGTCAATATTCATTAGTATCTTATCGTTTCCATTGAGCAAAGCCTTAAATAATTTTTCATCCCGCGAATAAATGTCCCTATTAAAATGGATTTGACCGTCTTTGTCAACCCAACTTGTCTGGTATGTAATATGAATCGGCAAAGGAGGGGTGAGCCGGACAACCACTCTTTTGTCGGAATCGTAGGCCGATTGGATTTGTTCGCTGGTCCACCCCTTGCCCTGATCTTCCAAGGCAAAGAGAGCCAGGGACAAGGGATTGCTGAGACGTATACAGCCGTGGCTGAAATCTCTTTTCGTGCGGGAAAAAAGATTTCTGGACGGGGTGTCATGCATATATATGGAGTATTTATTTGGAAAGACAAATTTGATTTTTCCCAGGGCGTTCCAGGGGCCAGGGTCCTGACGCAGCTTAAAACCCGCCATCCGCGATGGAGATACCTGTTGCCAATCCATTGTCGTCGAGTCCAATTCGGTTGCATCTCCTTCCCAACTTGAAAAAAGACGGACGTGTCGGTCTGATAGATAGCGGGGATTTTTTCTCAGGTGGGGAAGATCCTCGTTTTTAGCGATATCGGGCGTGATGTTCCAGTAGGGATTAAATTCGATATATTTGATGCTGTCGCTGAAGACAGGAGTCTGGTGTTGGAGCTGACCGATGATGACCGGAAAATTAAGGACCATAATATCATCTTTATAGGCGGTCAGGTTAAAGCTTGCAATATTGATCAGGACATATTTTTTGCCGAGGACATGTGCCTGCCATCGCCATCTGGCCATGTTGACGATTATCTGTTCAACCAGACGGGAGGCGGGAACATTCATTGCAGTAAGGGTCTGGGGGCCGATGACCCCATCGTCCTCGATACCGTTAAGCTGCTGGAACCTGGCTACGGCCTTTTGCAGCGCAGGACCATAGATTTTGTCTTCAGGCTTTGGCGGCGGCTGGATACCGGGGGCAAGCATCCGCTTGTAGATAAGCTGCAGACGGTCGTCCGACTCTCCCGGACGCAAGGTTGGGCCTGGCGGTATCTGCTTCCAGCCACCGGACGCCGCAATTAAGCGATAGATCTTCAGAGCCTTCTTCAGACTCTGATAATGTTTATGCGCCGGGGCCAGTGCGACAAGATAAGCCGCCAGATCCGGTGCGCCGAGGGCCTGTTGCATTGCCGCCACGACATCAAAGTTTATGTCCCCCGCAGCGGCAAATGCTGTGTTGTCAGGGGAAAGAGGCTGGAGTTGGCCATAACTGATATCATGGATATATCGCACCAGATTGTACGTCAGCAAGGTGTCGAGACGGGCCAGGGAGGCAGGTGCCGTGGTAGTCCAGAGGTTTGATATCTCGCCTATTTTATATTTTTGAGAATTAAGTCCTTCATCCTCAGATTTTTTCAGAAAATCCAGGATAATGGTTGCACGACTTCCGGGGCCTGTTTCCGTGACCCAGAGGGGGGCAAGGCCTGTTTTGTGGTAGATGACGGCCAGACAGAGGCCCTGATCGTCCAAGGGAGGTTTTAGATCTGCCGCCTTTTCCAGATCGGTGGCGGATAATTTCAGCTCTTCGGCCAGAGCGTCTAAGAGGCCCTCATGTGCTGTCAGGGCCAGGCCGTCTGTGATGGAGACGCTGCAGAGAAAAAAAACCGAAAAAAACATGAAAATTGTTTTCATGAATAAACTCAAAAGAGAAAATGGTACCGGGTTGCATCCTGCAGAACCCGTGTCCCGGACGTCGACTGGCAGCAAAAGGCCAGTGCAATCCAACCAGGAAAAAACCAGCATACTAGCATGTTTCACGCGGAAAAGCAAAGGGCTGGCGGGGATATTGTCTGTCCGAAGAGGGCAGAGGAGAGCTTGGGACATATGATGACACTACCCTTTTGCCGTTAGAGGTGAGAGGGAAGTGGTATCT
>JAJYAX010000443.1 GCA_021779275.1 Deltaproteobacteria bacterium
AGGATGGGAGAAAACATTCCCGTCTGTTCTTTATCCTACGGTAAACGTCAGTTTGCCGTCTGTGGTGTCAACCAAAACCAGATCTCCTGCGGAGAAATGTCCTGCCAGGAGTTCCATGGCTAATGGGTCTTCAAGATACCGCTGTATAGCCCTTTTTAAGGGGCGTGCCCCGAACTGCGGATTGTAGCCCGCGTCGACGAGGAAGCGTTTTGCCTCCTGACTGATCTGGACCTTGATTTTTCTTTCTGTAATTCTCTCAAGCACGCGTTGCAGCTGGATATCGACGATGGCCAGCATATGTTGTTTCGACAGGCTGCTGAATATTATGGTTTCATCGATACGGTTCAGGAACTCCGGTTTGAATTTCAGGCGGAGAATCTCGGCAATCTCGTGGCTGATGGCCTCAGGGCCTTCATTCTCTTCCGCCATCTTAAAGATTAAATCACTGCCGAGGTTGGAGGTCATGATCAGGATCGTATTTTTAAAATCGACGGTCCTGCCTTTCCCATCCGTCATTCTTCCATCGTCCAGGACCTGGAGGAGCACATTGAAGACATCCGGATGGGCCTTTTCGATCTCATCCAGGAGGATGACGGAATAGGGACGTCGGCGCACGGCCTCGGTGAGATAGCCGCCTTCCTCGTAGCCGACGTATCCGGGAGGGGCGCCGATTAACCTGGCCACCGAATGTTTTTCCATGAATTCCGACATGTCGATCCTGATCATCGCCTGCTCGCTGTCGAAGAGGAAATCCGCCAGGGTCCTGGCCAGTTCTGTCTTGCCGACGCCAGTTGGACCGAGAAAGATAAAGGAACCCAGCGGCCGGTCCGGATCCTGAAGGCCGGCCCTTGCCCTGCGCACCGCATTGGCAATGGCCTTGATGGCCGCCTCCTGCCCGATAACACGCCTGTTCAGGATCGTCTCTGCGTGAATGAGTTTGTCAACCTCCCCTTCCAGAAGTCTGTCCACCGGGATCCCCGTCCACTTGGCGACGACGGAGGCGACATCTTCGGCAGTGACCTCTTCCTTGAGCATCTTATGGGTGGCCTGAATTTCCTGGAGCCTGCCGCTTGCCTGAGCGAGGTCTTTTTCCAGCTGGATTATCCGGCCATACCGTATCTCGGCCACCTTGCTGAATTCCCCTGCCCTCTCGGCCTGCTGCTCTTCCGCGTGGGCCTGGTCGATGGATTCTTTTATCTTTCGTATACCCTGAATGGTATCCCGCTCCAGGGTCCATTGGCCTTTCATGCCGTTGAGCTGATCATTCAGATTGGCAAGTTTTTTCGAGATCTCGCTGGAACGCTCCTTGGATGCCTCGTCCTTTTCCTTTTTCAGGGCCACCAATTCTATCTCAAATTTGATACGCTGCCGTTCAAGCTCATCTATCTCGGTGGGCATGGAATCTATCTCAATCCGGAGCTTGGACGCCGCCTCGTCGATGAGATCAATGGCCTTATCCGGCAGAAACCTGTCGGAGATATACCGGGTCGAAAGAGTGACCGCGGCGACGGTGGCCGCATCCTGGATATGGACGCCATGGTGCACCTCGTATTTTTCCTTGATGCCGCGCAGGATGGCAATGGTATCCTCAACGCTAGGCTCCTGGACGAGCACCGGTTGGAAACGGCGTTCCAGAGCGCTGTCCTTTTCAATATATTTTCTGTATTCGTCCAGTGTCGTCGCCCCGACGCAGTGGAGTTCTCCCCGGGCCAGGGCGGGTTTCAGCATATTGGAGGCATCCATTGATCCTTCCGCTGCCCCCGTTCCGACCAGAGTGTGGATCTCGTCAATAAACAGGATAATCTCTCCGACCCGCTCGATCACCTCTTTGAGGACCGCCTTCAGACGATCTTCAAATTCGCCCCGGTATTTTGCCCCGGCGACAAGCGCTCCCAGGTCCAGTGTGATGACCTGTTTACCGACGAGACTGGCGGGGATATCTCCGTTGACAATCCTCTGGGCCAGGCCCTCGACAATGGCGGTCTTTCCCACGCCTGGCTCCCCGATCAGGATCGGATTATTTTTTGTCCTTCGCGATAATACCTGAATAACACGTCTTATTTCCTCGTCCCGGCCGATAACGGGGTCCAACTTCGCCTGTTTTGCACTATCCGTCAGGTTGCGGCCATATTTTTTCAGAGCCTGGTACTTTTCCTCCGGGTACTGATCGGTGACCCTATGGCTTCCTCTGATCTCGCTTAAGGCCTGCAGGAAATTTTTCTCGGTAATCCCCTTGTCGTGCAGCATGGTGGAACAGGGATTGTTTCTATCCCGGAGAAGGGCTAAAAAAAGATGCTCCTGGCTGACAAAATCATCCTGCATCTGCTGGGCGGCCGTAAGAGACTGGCCCAGAATCCTGGACAGTTCCGAGGACGCATAGACCTGGCCGGCCCCACTGCCGGAGACCTTCGGCAGCTGTTCAATGAGCCGATTGAGTTCCATAAGGATCAAAGAGGGAGTGGCCCCTATCTTCTGGAGGACGGGGACAACGACCCCGTCAGGCTGTTCAAGGATGGCCTTGGCCAGGTGGCAGGGATGAATCTCCTGGTTTGAACTCTTCTGGGCCAGCTGTTGAGCCGTCTGAAAGGCTTCTTGCGATTTCAACGTGAATTTATCAAATTGCATGCCTGGTCTCCTGGGATGCTTCTGAAATAATACTGCTTAAAATCTGATCTGAGAGAAAATGACTACCGATAGAACATAATA
>JAJYAX010000444.1 GCA_021779275.1 Deltaproteobacteria bacterium
GGCTGCCGCCAGGGTTTCTTTCAGGGGAGCGGTGCCGGTCGCCACCCGGTATCCGCGTCGATGCAGGCTTTCCCCGGAGAGATCGATGGAGAGGACAGCCGTTTCTCCATGGACATGAAGATTGATCTGAACCCCCGGCCGATCAGTCTTTACCGATGGACGCCGGTCCATTCTGGTCCGAAACTGATCGACCACCGCGTCCTTGACCCGCAGGGCGGCATACTGGCTATGGGTGATCGCGGATTTTTCACTGAGGGTGCAAGCAACGGCGAAGGTGGTGTCACAATCCAGGTGCTGCTCCCAGTCTATCTCGCTGCATTGTTGATAGATGCTCTCATTGTCCGGGGCTGTGAACTCCGCAATCTGCAGAAAAACGCGGGATGAAAAACGCGACCAGAGACAGGCCCGGTATCCGGAGGCCAGGTTCCCCGTCCAGCTGACCACGCCTTTCGCCTGGGCAATATCCTTTCCACCGTAGGATGCCGCTTCCCCGGCAACGAGAGCTTCCAGCCCGGCTGCGCAACTGGCAATAAATATGAATTCTTGAGTAG
Source organism: Deltaproteobacteria bacterium (assembly GCA_021779275.1). GTDB lineage: Bacteria > Desulfobacterota > Desulfobulbia > Desulfobulbales > Desulfocapsaceae > CAIUQR01. The sequence goes on from JAJYAX010000444.1 coordinate 552, forward strand.
ATGGCATACAATCCTTTCCGAAAATTTTTTGGTGAAGACCATGTCCGTTTTCCTACCTGCCCGGCCGGTCTCTCCGTTCAGACACAAAGACGACCCGATCACAGTACACAAAGTTTACATGAAAAACACCATTATGCCGGTTCAATGCCCTTCCTGCGATGTTCAAGGAATGAATTTTCTTGACCTCTTCTCGAATAGGGCTAGAATGAAGTGCAGCCATAGCAGTCCGTTTGTTCCTATACAATCATTGAAAGACTGTTTTTTCCGCTCACCGTCATGCCGGCGGTCTTGAATTTATTTATTTTACTATAGTCACAATTTTTGTGGAAAAGAGGAAAACGTATGAAAACAAAACCCGTTCGGACCATTATATTGTCAGCCCTGTTTGGGTCGCTCGTTCTCTTTGGGAGCGGCTGTGAAAAAAAACTGGTTAACCCGCCTGATGGCAGTGATATGTCGGGTGGGAAAAACATTGAATATCCAAATGCTGACGGATATTCGGAAAATAATCTCGGCAAAGAGGGAAGTCTCGGAGATACCAGCAAAAGCGGGAAATCGGGAAATCTATCTCTTGACAGTAATGACGATCAATCCGATGCCTATAAAAGGGAGCATGGCCGCTGCTCGCCGGGACTGACCCCGGTCTATTTTGATTTCGACCAGTCCACTATTAAATCCGACATGACAAGCAGGCTGGTCAGCAACGCTAATTTCCTCAAAAAGAACCAGAACGCCAGGATGCTTATCGAGGGTAACTGCGATGTCAGAGGCACCAATGAATACAACCTTGCTCTGGGCGAAAGACGGGCTATCAGTGCAAAACAGTATCTCATCAACCTGGGAATCGATTCGGGAAGAATCAGAACGGTCAGTTACGGCGAGGAAAGACCCTTGTTCACCGGGCAGGATGAATCCTCATTCGCCCTGAACAGACGTGACGACTTCAGAACGGAATGATTTTCAAGAATCATTGTCGTTAAAAGAGAAACCCGGAACTCACATTGATTTTCCGGGTTTTTGCTGTTTCCCGGACAACACCTTCTTGAGTATCCCGGCACAGATCTCTTCTATTGTGCCGTCGGTCGTGTCGATCAGGAGCGCATCTTCAGCCTTCCTCAAGGGAGCCACGCTTCTTTCACTGTCATCCTTGTCTCTTTGGCGGATCATCTCCAGTATTTCCTTTTCATCGACATGACTTCCGTGTGAACGTAACTGCCTGACGCGGCGGCGGGCTCTCTCCTGAATATCGGCATCAAGAAAAAATTTATAGGCCGCATCGGGAAAGACCACGGTGCCGACATCCCGCCCCTCCGCTACAATCCTCTCCTGTGCACCGATTTCGCGTTGCATTTCCGTGAGCTTCGTCCGGACGGCAGGGATAGCGGAGACCCTGGAGGCCAGCATGGACATTTCCGGCGTACGGATCCGGTCACTGATATCCACACCATTCAATATGACCCCGGTATCGCCCAATTCGCTCCGGGCCGGAAGCAGCCTGATGGTCAGAGTATCAAGATTTGCCGCGACCGCATTCATATCCCCAATATCCACCCCCATCTGTTCCAGGTGCAGTCCAACCGCCCGATACATGGCCCCCGTATCCAAATAGGTATAGCCCAGGGCTGCGGCTATCCTGCGGCTGATTGTCGATTTTCCGACCCCCGATGGCCCATCAAGGGTGATAATCTCCTTTTTCTTATGCATCCTGAAGGTCCTTTAAACATTCGGCAAGTACTGTCAGGAACCTGGCATTTTCCTCATCCGTTCCAACAGTGGCGCGTATACAATCGGAAAGTCCATAACGATGCATCGGCCTGACAACAACCCCTTTATCCAACATGGCCAGATGGAGCCTGTTCGCGTCCATTTTGACATCAATCAAGAGAAAGTTGGTCTGAGATGGATAGCTTGTACATCCCAGCTTTTTCAACTCCTCACGTACGTTTTCCTTTCCCCTTCTTGTTCGCTCCAGGGTCTGTCTGAGAAAATTTTCATCGGCCAAGGCGGCAAGCGCTGCGACCTGGGCAAGATGATTGACATTGAAGGGCTGCTGAATCGTGTGCAGACAGACAGCTATTTCCGTGGGCATTATTCCGTAACCGATTCGCAGGCCGGCCAGACCGTAAGCCTTGGAAAAAGTGCGCACAACGACA
>JAJYAX010000445.1 GCA_021779275.1 Deltaproteobacteria bacterium
ATCGGCATGCTGACCCGTAACGAACGTAACGCCATCATCCAGCACGGCACGATGACCATAGTCCGGAGGTCGGCCCTGGTTGAGGTGGGGGGCTGGTCGGAATGGTGCATCACCGAAGACGCGGAACTGGGATTGAAGATATTTGAAAAGGGCTATGAGGCCACCTATATTCCCCAATCCTATGGAAAAGGTCTGATGCCCGATACGTTTGTAGATTTCAAAAAGCAGCGGGCTCGCTGGGCCTATGGCGCAGTCCAGATACTGCGTCGCCATCTCAAGGCCCTCTGGGGCATGGATCATTCGGCTCTGACCAGGGGACAGCGGTATCATTTTATCGCCGGATGGCTGCCCTGGCTTGCTGACAGTATTAATCTGATTTTTACCATGGCGGCCCTTGCCTGGTCGACAGGGATGTGTCTCTTCGTCCATGTCATTGATCCGCCATTGGTCATTTTGTCGTTCATGCCCTTAATTCTTTTTATCTTCAAGATGGGGAAAATGATTTACCTCTACCGGACCAGAGTAGGCGCCACCGTGACCCAGACGATTGCATCAGCCGTGGCGGGTTTATCCTTGTCTCATACTATTTCGCAGGCGATTCTGTCGGGGTTTGTTACAAAGGACAAACCATTTTTCCGGACACCGAAGATGGCGAAGGCGCACGCCCTTCTGCAGGCCTTGCAGTCAGCACGGGAGGAGGGCATGCTCATGGTGGCCCTGTGGGTTGCAGCCTATGGCGTCGCCCATTTGCAGGGGATAGATACCCCCGATCTGATCGTCTGGGATATTGTCCTCCTGGTTCAATCCATTCCGTACGCAGCAGCTGTATTTATGTCGCTGGTCAGTGGATTTTCCAAAATACCCAATAAACTCATTACCAATATGACCTTGCCTGCTTCGAGCGTAATGAATCCCGAAAATCGGGTGGAACCAGGAAAAGAGACGACATAAAAAAAGGAGCTTTCATTAAAAATTTTTTCACCAGCGTTATAAAATAACAAAAGGTCCGCTTTTAAAGTCTCCGGACGTCTTGGGGGCAAAGATAGAGCTGCCAGCTGAAGAACGTAAACAAACAGCTTATCCCGTCTCGCTCCCAGCGGTTCATCTTCCAAGGGCCACGATCCCTCTCCGATCATTATGTCTTCGTGTTTCCGTCCTGCTCCAGGGTAATAACATCTTGTTATGTGTCAGGCGCAGGCAAATTTTCCGCTGGTAAATGAGATGATCCCTCCTATACTATAAAAGACACGTTTTCCCGGGCAAGTAATTATTGAGCCTTAAAACCATATGACAATGACAAAGGAGGGAATCATGTATGCATTGGCTGTAAACGGAAGTCCGCGGAGAGGCGGCAATACCGAGTTGCTCTTAAAAGAGGTGCTCGGTGAACTGAAGAACAAGGGCTGGGAGACGGAGCTGGCCAAAGTAGGCGGAACCGCAATCCGCGGCTGCATCGCCTGTCAGAAATGCTTTGAGAATAAAGACAACCGGTGCGCGGTCACCAAGGATAAATTCAACGATATCTTTGCGAAAATGCTCCGGGCCGACGCCATCATCCTGGGCTCCCCTACCTATTTTGCCGCCGTATCCGCCGATTTGAAGGCGCTGATCGAAAGGGCGGGCTATGTCGCCTATGCCAATGGTCACGCTTTTTCAGGAAAGATAGGGGCCGCGGTGGTGGCCGTCAGACGGGGCGGGGCAACCCATGTCTATGACACCATCAATCATATGTTCCAGATGTCGAGGATGATCCTGCCGGGTTCAACGTACTGGAATATGGGGTTCGGCATGAACAAGGAGGAGGTGCTAGGCGATGCTGAAGGCATGGCGAACATGCGGCATCTCGGCCGGGCCATCGACTGGCTCGGCAGGTCCATTGCGCCCACTATGGCCGGCTATCCCCGAGGATGAGGCCGGATGCAGTCAAGTCCTGATCAATGCAGGTCAGTCACCCTTCACCACCTTCCAGAAGGAGATATTCATGTCTGAAAAAAGCAAACCGTCTTTTTACAAGAAGATCGGCAAAAAGTTTCCCGAGGTCTTCACCGCCGTTGAAAACCTCGGCACAACCCTGCGCAAGGCCGGCCCCCTGGACGAGAAGACTTCGCATCTGATCCAGCTGGCGGCTGCGGCCGCCGGACAGTCGGAAGGATCGGTCCGTTCCCATACCCGCCGGGCCCTGCAGGCGGGGGCAAGTTCCGAGGAGATCCTGCATGTCTTGCTTTTGCTGGTCTCAACCATTGGTTTTCCTCAGACCATGGCCGCCGTCTCCTGGTCTCAGGATGTACTGGAAAAGAAACCGAAGGCAAAAGAGAAATGAGTGATTTTGCAAAAAGAATGACCGAGATTCTGAACCATGGCGCCCTCAATCTTGCCATGGCCATAGGATACAAAAACCGGATCTTCGATGCCCTCGAAGATCTGGGCGGACCGGCGACAGTGGCGGAAATCGCCTCTGCTGCGGGACTCGACTCCAGGTATCTCCAGGAGTGGCTGGGAGTAATGGCCACCGGCAGGATTGTTGAGATATTCAATAATCCCGCCGGTGAGGACACCTACTTTCTCCCTCCTGAACATGCCTCCTTTCTGACCCGAAGGGCAGCCGCCAACCTGGGGGTCTACACCCAGGAAATCCCTCTCCTGACCGCCTGCGCCATGGAGGCGGTCAACGGTGGTTTCCTGACCGGGGCCGGGATTCCC
>JAJYAX010000446.1 GCA_021779275.1 Deltaproteobacteria bacterium
TTAGAAATGTTATACCCTTTTTTCCTTCCGCCAGGTCCACTATCTTGAGGTCATAGGTGCCAGGAAACCAGGCGATGGGCTCCCTCTGATCGTTTTTTTTACCATCCCAGCTATATCTTCCCTTAAAAATAGCCATAACCATCTCCCGATTGGACTGGAACCCCTGGTATGAGAATACCCTTTGACCATTCTTGAAAAGACTATAAACATTTTTTGCTCTTTCAGAAACAGCCTGAAAGAGCAAAATAACGGAAAAACCTAGAGCGCCCTTCTATCATCCATACCAACCAAAACACGTTCACGCGCCTTGTTTATTCCAAGCGCCTCACGCTTCTTATCAATATGTGCTATCATCAATCTGGCCATCTCCCTCGGGTCATCGGCAAATCCCCATTTTCCAAGGTCTTTTCCCTCCAAATCTTCAAAGAGATGCCTCTGGAATTTCGTTCCTTGAACTATCGGGAATGTATGACCAAATACAGTATACACACCGGATGCCACAAAGTATTGGCCGATGGCAATGGCCTTTTCGCTCATCCACTCGGGGGCGCAACCGGCAGCGGGAAGGTCAGCAATGGAATCTCCGAGTCCGCCGGTACGTACCATCTCGGAGGCAGCAATCAGAATCCTGGTGTTGTCGACGCACGAACCAAGGCCCAGGACCGGCGGCATGCCGACTGTTTCACAGACCTCGGCAAGACCGGGACCGGCCAATGCCGCAGCACCCGGTACGGTTAATCCGGCCTTGGCCAGAGCCACCTGCGAACACCCCGTCTGCAGGACGAGGACATCATTTCTGATGAGTTCCTTAACCAGTTCCACATGAGAAAAATCCTGTTTCGAGCGTGGGTTCGTACAGCCAACCACACCCGCAACACCTCGGATTCTCCCATTAATAATATTTTCATTGAGCGGCGTATAGCTGCCACGAAAAGATCCGCCTAGCATATAATTTATGTACTCGTAGGAAAAACCATGAATACCCGTTGATACATTATGGGGAATTTGAACAGGCATCTTCCTTGTCTTGAATCGGGTAATCGCCTTTATCACAATCTCCTCGGTGCATTTCAAGGGCTCATGCTCGTCCAGGGCAATATGGGTGGCACCCTCTATTTTCGCCCGGTAATTCGTGGTGATGAAAGGGGTATCGTAACATTCCGCGACCTTGAAGAGATCCTGCTTGATACACTGAATATCAACACACATCGCATCGACCGCACCAGTGACCAGAACAGCCTCAGTTGAGGAAAAGTTCCCGGCATGGGGCACCCCGTGTCGGGAAAGGACCTCAAGTCCCGAACAGCACATCCCGACAAGATTGATTCCTTTAGCCCCGGCATCTCTGGCAAGCTTCTCCATCGACGGATCGGCCACTGAAATCATCATCGCCTCAAGGAGCAGTGGTTCGTGACCATGCACGATAACATTGACATGATCTTCCTTGAGGACACCCATATCAAATTTGACCTCGACAGGAGCCGGTGTGCCAAACAGGATATCGGAGATATCGGTTGATACCATCGACCCTCCCCATCCATCCGCCAGGGCAGTCCTGGAGATCTGTTTCGTTAGATTTTCATAATCCTGATCAACTCCTATCGCTGTTCGGTGCATCATTTCCATGATTTCCCGCATCGCACCTCTGGGGACAATCCCTTCTTTTCTCCATGTCTCAAGGGTCTTTGCCGGGACTCTTTTTACCATTGGAATTTCACCATCTACCTGAGTATAGGTCCGCTCAAGTTCACGGTAGAGGTCAAGGGCCACATCCTTCAACTCTCTTCCCTTCGTTTCTATTTCCAGCGATTTTGCCACTTCATAAAGTTTCAACGGATCCTTTATGGTAAAATCCTTAATGTTCCCTTCAATAACACCTTTGAAGAGCTCCAGCATGGCCATGCCATGATCGGTATGAGCCGCTGTTCCGGCAGCTACCATCCTACCGAAATTTCTGGCCATGATCGTATCGATGGTGGCGCCGCACACTCCAACCCTGTCATAAGGAGTATTGCTGTTTAATCGACAGGGCCCCATGGAGCAGTGCTTACAACATGCGGATACCGCCCCGATGGGACAAGGTTTCATATCTGCGGCCCGGTCAAAAAGGAGTTCGACGCCATCTTTTCTAGCCTTTGTGATCATTTGTGCCGTCGAATCACAGATGGTAAGATCTTCAACCTTCATTAACTCTTTAATTTTTGCCATGATGCCTCCAGAATTCAGTTAAGAATTTCCATGTTGTATGCTATCTCCACTCCAGTGGAATTTAAAAGAACAGTCTTTTCAATCATGTTCTCCGATGAATGAACTCAAATGAAGATCTTGTGCAAATCGGAAATGATCAACAATTATAAAACTACTAATGCTCTGTTATTGTAGTACGCTATATAAGAAGATGATCACATAAACGACACTCTCCGCGAAATCATCTTCCGCCCTTTCACTTCTCTGCAAATTCGACGGATTCTATAGTAATGAATATTATTCCCACATACCACAAAAGTCAAGTCTACGCCAAAAAAATTACCCCTGAGAAAATCGTAAGGAAAGAAGAAAAAGATAAAAAGAGCAAACAATACAGGAGGATAGTGCGGTAATTTGAGCAAATATCCGGTGACTTATCTGTCTCCAGTCGACAGTGTAAGAAATGGAGGATATTTCATTTTTTCACTGTCAGACGAAGAGACGGACGC
>JAJYAX010000447.1 GCA_021779275.1 Deltaproteobacteria bacterium
TCCACCTCCTTGGGTGTGGCCCCGGGCATGGAGACCATCACATCGATCATCGGGACCTTGATCTGCGGTTCCTCTTCCCTCGGCAGGATGACAATGGCCATGATTCCCAGGAGCAGGGAGGCGATGATGGCCAGGGGGGTCAGTTTCGAGGTGATAAACATCGATGCTATCCTGCCGGCAAAGCCGGGTTTTTGTGTATTCTCGGTGTTCATGTCGGTCCTGTTATCGGGTGGTGGTAAGGGGTTGACCGTCCGTGAGGCCTTTCGTGCCGGTGACTACGACCTCATCGCCGGGGGAAAGACCCGCCAGTATCTCCACCCTGTCGCCTGTAACGGTCCCGGTGCGTACCAGGCGAAGCCACGCCCTGCCGTCCCGGACAAGGTAGATCCGTTCCATTTGTCCGAAGGGCAGAAGCGCCGACCGGGGAATGAAAAGGGTGTTTTGGCTGCCCTGGGACAGCGAGAGTCTGGCGAACTGGCCGGATCTGATGTCCGGGGAGGAGGGCAGGGAGAGCTTGATCGGGGCGGTCCGGGACAGGGGATCGGCGGCCGGAGACACCTCCGCCACCGTGCAGACGGTAGAAAAGCCCGCTGCGGGGATGGAGACGGGGACGGCATCACCGACCTTGATCTTCAGGATCATGGATTCGGGGATATCGGCGACAACCTGGAGGTTTTGCGGGTTTTCGATTTCCAGCAGGGGCTTGCCCGGAGCGGCGAGGTCGCCAACGTCGGCATTCTTGCCGGTGATGATGCCTGCAAACGGGGCCGTAATGGTCGCATAATCAAGCATGGTCTGGACTTCCCCCACGGAAGCGAGAGCTATGCGACGGGCATCTTCCAGGGTCTTCACCGTCTCCGGGGTCGAGGCGTTCTTCTTCAGCAGGCCTCTCTCCCTTTCGAGATTGCGTTCAACCTGGGCCAGTTGGGCCTTGGCCTGGAGGAGCTTGGCTGTAATATCGCTGGCATTTATCCTGACCAGCAGGCCGCCCTTGTCCACCTTCGAGCCGGGAACGACGGGAAGTTCGGTGATATGGCCGCTGATTCTGGCGGCAATCACCGCCTTTTCCAGGGCCTGGACGGTCCCCATGATCTCTCTGCCGGAGGCCGCCTGCTCCTCCGTGACTGTAAAGACCCTCACCGGCACGGCGGCCCGGTCCTGACCGCCTGTCTGTTTTCCCCGTTCCTCCTTGCAGCCGAGCAGGGCAATGGTACAAAAAACCAGGACAAGCAGACGGCTTGTATGTCGCAGTGGATTCATTCTCTCTCTCCTGTCTTTCGTTGGGTGATCTTATTCGGTGGTCGTCTCAAATTGCGGTATGCCGACTGCTCTGCGCAGATTGGCTATGGCCGTCTGGCGCATGGCCCTGGCTGCGGACTGCCGGACAAGGGCATCGGTTAGGCGTTTTTCCACATCTATCAACTCGGAGGACAGGACCACGCCTTCCTGAAAGCGGATCCTGCTCAGGCGGGCGCTCTCCTGAGCTGTGGCCACCATCTTTTCGGTGACCAGCAGCCGCTGGTCCGCCTGTCGATATTCTAGGTCCGCCTGCTGCAGGTCCAGGTTGAGGGCCAGCTCGGTCTTCGCTCTCTGCTCTTTCATCTCGGATAATTTGGAGCTGGCCAGGGCAATCCCCGAGGCGGTGCGTCCCCCGTCAAAAAGGGAAAAATTGACCCGCACGCCGGCCATCCAGGAATTGCCGGACCCGCCCAGAACGGATCCGGTATCGGCCTGATAGCTCGCAAAACCGTCCATGGTGGGATATCTGCCTCCTTCGGCCTGCCGGACCTGCGCCTCGGCGGCCATGATGGCCTTATCTAGGACCTGGAGTTCAGGCCGATGGGTGGAGTCGAGTTTTTTCGGGGGCTCCTGATCGACTGTGCCGTGGGGGTCGATAACCACTTTGCCTGTCTGCAGCCCCAGGAGATTGAGAAAACCGCGTTTGGTGAGTTCCAGGGAATGGCGCGCCTGGATCAGGTCTTCCGTGCTCCCGGCCTCCTGGGCCTCTAGAGTAAGGAGATCCGCCTTCAGCAATGTTCCTGCCTCATAGCGGGCCCGGGCCACCGCCAGGGAGGCCTTGATGGCGGCGACCGCCGATTCACGGGCGGCGACGGTTTCCTGATTCTGGCTGATGGCCAGGAACAGGCGAACCACCTCGAATCCCAGTTGCTGGCGCACAACCGCCAGGCTGGCGATGGTGCCGCCCTCGCCGGCCTGAGCTGCGGCAAGGGCTGCCTGGTCGCGGCCGCCGTTATAAAACCGGTACTGCGCCTGGATCTTGAAATCCAGATTGTCGGTCCGGCCCGGGTTGTTGAAATCGATACTGTTGTTGAATTTTCCCTGATTCAGGATGTTGCCGAAGGAATACATAGGGTTATCGGTCTGGGAATATTCGGAGCTGAGGCCGATTTCCGGAGAGAGCATGGACCTGGCGCCCGCCGTCACGGCCCTGGCCGAGGCAATCCTCTGTTCGGCGATCAGGCTGTCCGGACTGTTGCGCAGGGCGAAGGCGACGGCCTCCCCGGCGGTCCATACCGCCGGGGCCTTTTGCCCGGAAAGCGGATCGTCTGCCCTTGCCGGCACTGTTATCGTTAAAAGAAGAAGGAATGCTGTCATGAAAAAGAGAGGGTTGTTCATGTTCATTTCCCCTGTTTGAGATGATTTATACGGCCTTGGACTACGCAATTTAATT
>JAJYAX010000448.1 GCA_021779275.1 Deltaproteobacteria bacterium
GGCGATGGCCAAGGGTTTTTCCCGGCGGCAGATCGTTGAACCTCTCTGCCGCCGATGCGGGTATAAGGCGCGATTCTCTGATCCATAACCGCAAGGTTTCCTGCAAACATCCGGCGTGAGCTCTTACAAATATTTAGCCTTCAGTTTTCCTTAATTTAAAGCTACAATGTGATAAATGGGTATTGTATACTTCAGCACCGGGAACAAGAAAACCAAACGTCAGCCGGAGAAGACAACCGTCGGCATTAGCCGACCGGCTTTCGGAGGCCCGATTTGCTCCCCTGTCTGAACGAGATGAGAGGTATGTGCCGCACATTCCGTGAAGTCCACCAAAAACCCTTAATCAAGGAGGATGTCTATGTCTAAGAGTGTCTATAAAGTTATAGAATTGGTCGGATCAAGCCCGGTATCGTGGGAAGAAGCTACCCAGAATGCAGTCAAAACAGCTGGGCTGAGCCTGCGTGACCTGCGTATCGCCGAGGTCGAAAAGCTGGATATGGTCATAGAGGAGGACAAAGGGATCATCTTTAGGGCCCGGTTGAAAATATCTTTTAAGATCCTTTCCGAATAAACGGTCTGAACTGATTGAGACCATGGGGTTTTGAGGCCATGGTCTTAATCTTTTTTCAAAAAAATCAAAAATCCGGTCTTTCAACGCTGAAAAATGTGAGCGGGCTTCTGCAAAAAATAGAAATATTCTGCACATTTTTTGTGGTTACTCTGGTGGTTGCCCTTCTGACGCTGGCCTCTATGGCCTGTGCCGATGATCTGGCTGTGAGTCGCTTCAGTGTTGAAGGCCTTGCCGGCTGGACGCCAAAGAAATTTGCCGGGACAACCGACTATCGTCTGGTGAACGAAAATGGGCGGGTCGCGGTCAAGGCCACCAGCAATGCGGCAGCCTCGGGACTTATAAAGGAGATGCGGTTCAATCCGGCGACGTATCGCTATCTCAGATGGTCCTGGAAAATTAATCATACCATCAAGGGAGGAGACGAGAGGTCCAAGGCCGGAGATGACTATGCCGCCCGGCTGTATATTGTCTTTCCCGGCCGTTTTTTCTGGCAGATGAAGGCCATCAACTACATTTGGGCCAACATCCTGCCCAAAGGGGAATCCATTCCCAATCCATATGCCGCCGGAGTTATGATGATAGCCGTTGAATCCGGCCCGGCCGAGGCCGGGCAATGGAGGACCGAGGAACGCGATATAGCAGCCGACTATCGGTCCCTTTTTGGAGAGGAACCGGAAGAAGCCACCGCCATAGCCATTATGACGGATACCGATAACACCGGCGGCAGCGCCACCGCCTGGTACGGAGAGATCACCCTTTCGACCAAGCCTTGATCCCGCCTCTCCCGGCTTACCCCTGTTGGGCTGACAGAACCGCCGCGACCACTTCATCCTGATCGGACCGGCTCAGGTTGGGATGCATGGGCAGGCTGATTACTCTTTGAGCCAGGCGCTCGGCTACCGGGAAGCTCAGGTGTCCCTGGTTCATAGCCGGCTGCTTATTCAAGGGAATGGGATAATGCACGGCTGTAGGGATGTTTTTTGCCGTTAATGTCTTCTGGACCTTTTCCCTGTCTTCCACCTGTATTGTGTATTGCGCATAGACGCTGGTGTTGAATGGTTCAATGAAGGGTGTTGTGATCCCGTCGCAGGACAGAAGTTCCGAATATCTCTGCCCGATTCCGGCACGTTTCACAATTTCTTCGGCAAAGATATCCAGCTTGGCGAGAAGAACGGCGGCCTGGAGGGAGTCGAGTCTGCCATTGATGCCTATCCTGGCGTGATGATATCGCCTGTCCTGTCCGTGGACACTTATTTCGCGCATGATTCCGGCCAGTTCGTCGTTGTCGGTAAAACAGGCTCCTGCGTCGCCGTAGGCGCCCAGGGGCTTGGACGGGAAGAAGGAGGTGCAGCCGACGGTGGTCAGCGAGCAGGAGCGTTTGCCCTTATAGGTTGCCCCAAAACTCTGCGCTCCATCCTCGATGACCGGAAGGTTGTATTTGTCGGCGATGGCCTGTATTGCATCAAAATCACAGCATTGGCCATAGAGACTTACCGGCATGATCGCCCTGGTTTTGGGGGTGACGGCGGCCTCGATCAGGCCCGGATCAATGTTGTAGGTTCGTGGATCAACATCAACAAAGACAGGGATCGCCCCTAGGAGGGCAATGGTCTCACCCGTGGCGATAAAGGTGAAGGGTGTCGTCAGTATTTCGTCTCCCGGGCCGATGCCGAGCGCCATCATCGCAATAAGAAGGGCGTCCGTGCCGGAGGAGACGCCCAGGCAATGCTTAACTCCGGTGAATTCGGCCAACCTGGGCTCAAGCTCCCTGACCTCCGGGCCTAAAATATACTGACCGTGTTCGAGGACCTTCTTGATTCGTGCGTCTATATCAGCCTCAATGCTCTTGTATTGGGTCTTCAGATCGATAAAGTTCATAGCTATCCTTTTAAAATCAGTAAGAGAGGTGTTTCTTGTGGTGACAACCGTCCGGTCCGGGTTCCCCGCCGGATAACACAGGCGGCAGTCTATCCTCAATTTGCATTTTGTTCTATATATTTCCCACCAGGAGTCTGCCGGTAACCAAAACTTCCCCTTTTTCAAGGCAGGCCGTCTCCAGCGTATTTCCGGTTGGAAGGAGGTGCGTTTTATGGTATGGCTGCACGGAGAAAGATACTGAT
>JAJYAX010000449.1 GCA_021779275.1 Deltaproteobacteria bacterium
AATGGCATTTCCCGTCACAACCTTAATGGAATGCAGGACCGTGGAGTGATCCCGATTAAAGACCTTGCCGATATCCGCAAGCGTCTCCTGGGTATGCTTCCGGCACAGGTACATCGCTACCTGCCGGGGAAAGGTGACGGCCTTTTTTCGAGAGCGGGACTGCATATCCTGAACACTGACCCGAAACTGGCTGCCGACAAATTCAGTGATCATCCCGGAAGTCAGCGTCTTCGGCAATCCAACAACGGTTGTCACCACCTCCTGCAGCAGATCAAGATCGATTGCACGGGACATGAGCTGGGCCTTGGCCCGGATGGCAAGGATGGCCGATTCTATCTGCCGTACATCTCCTATGATATGTTGGGCAAGATAGGCGATAAACTCCTCGGGCAGCTGGAGTTGATGGAAATGGACCTTGTTGCTGATAATCCTTTGACGAGTCGCCAGATCGGGAGCCTGTATGGTGGTCACCAGACCCGAGGCCATCCGGGATCGAAATTCTCCGTCGATGCCAACCAGGTCGCGAGGGCTGCTGTTGGCGGTCAAAATCACCCTTTTTCCGGATTTAATGAGGCGATCAAGGAGTTCATTCAACTCTTCCTGGGTCTTCTTTTTTCCGGTCAGTGCATGGACATCTTCCACCAGGAGAATGTCACAGTTCTCATGATACTTTCTTTTGAATCTATCCATGGTATTTGCCCTGATATCACGGACCATCTCCAGGGAAAACTGTTGGGCGGTGACATACTGCAGACGTGTCATCGGCGAATGGGAGAGAATCTGATGAGCCACCGCCTGGGTCAGATGACTTTTCCCAAGCCCGGTGCCGCTGTTGATATACAGGCAGGGTCCGACGGAATCGTCATTGAGGGATATGGATTTACAGGCGGACTGGGCAAGGATGTTACTCTCCCCGACCATAAACTCCTCAAAGGTATACCGAGGATGCAGAGACCGGACATGGGATCCTCCCTCGGGAATGGTGGGAAGCCGCATCTGCTCTCCCTTAATGGGCACGGGCCGCCTGTTCGGCATGGGCCGGTTGCTGGTCTCGCAGAGGATAACCTTTCTTTGCAGGGGATCCGTGTCATTCACCTTTTCCTGAATGAGACCCAGATAATGTTGGGCAATATAGGCGCTGAAGAAACGATCCGGACAGGCCAGCTGAATCCTGTCTTCTTGAACCTGTACACAGGAAAGCGGTTCAATCCAGAGATTGAAGACATTATCGCTCAACTCTTCCTGTAAAATCTCTCTTGTTTTATCCCAAACCATCACTGCTCTCCAGAGAAAAAAATTCCTCTACCGGTCGTAAAAAAAAGGGCCGGTCAAGACACTACTCTCTCTACATATTTTGAAGTTTACATGCACGGCTTACAGGAAGAATACCTGTAACACATCATTTCGATGAACCTGCCGGAAATGACTTTTCGGTCGCGTCATGCATGACGGGAGATAAACTCGATTTTCCCTTTTCCGTCAAAGACGGTTTCCGGATATTTTCCTGGAATTTGCTCTCTCAGTTATGAACAGTCTCCGATACAGTGCCAGCCTGCCTTTCCACGGTCCCTCTTTCAGAAAGCCTCAATTCTGCGACTCTTCCAATGTTTGTGTTTTTACCTTTTAATTAAAGACAGATAGTTAGAGTGTTAAGATGTTATCAACAATTATATAATTTTATTAAACTCACCATAAGTCTATATTATTCAATTTATATCAATATTATTTCATTTATCTCTGCAGATACCTTGAGACTCTAATACCACCAAGGGTCTTGAGGGGTTTTAAAAATTTCATTTTTATCCCGATCCCATCAATCAAGAATATCTCCAACGGCTGGAGGAAAATTTGTGCCATGAAAAATAATGATTATTATTCTCGATAGACAGCGGGTATGTCTTAGCAGCCTATCGAGAGGAGATCGACCATGCGTATCGGTGTACCAAAAGAGATACATACAGGTGAAAGACGTGTAGCCACCACGCCTGAAGCAGCCCAATTTTTAAAAACCCTTGGTTTTGCAGTCGCCATTGAATCAGGTGCAGGTCTGGAATCCAGGTTCGGCGACGATGCCTATCGTCAGGCCGGCGTAGAGGTCGCAGATGATGCCAAAACACTTTATCTACAATCCGACATTATCCTGAAGGTTCGTCCTCCGGAAAACCACCCTGAACGTTCGGTGGATGAGATTGAATTATTTCGGGAGGGACAGACCCTTATCAGTTTTATCCAACCGGCTCAGAACCAGGAACTGTTGAAAAAGCTGGCCGGCAAAAAACTCTCTGTCCTGGCAATGGATTCTCTGCCGCGAATCTCCCGGGCTCAGAAGATGGATGCCTTGAGTTCCATGGCAAATATCGCAGGCTACCGGGCCGTCATTGAGGCGGCTCAACACTTCGGCCGCTTTTTTACCGGTCAGATAACTGCGGCAGGCAAGATTCCCCCGGCAAAGATCATGGTCATCGGCGCCGGAGTTGCCGGCCTTTCCGCCATCGGCGCCGCCAAAAGCATGGGGGCGATTGTTCGGGCCTTTGATACCCGGCCCGAGGTTAAGGAACAGGTCGAAAGCATGGACGCAGAGTTCCTGCTCCTGGATTTCGGGAGCGAAGACGCCTCCGGTACGGGCGGATATGCCAAGGAGATGAGTGAGGAATTCATCAAGGCCGAGATGGCGCTCTTCGCCCGGCAGGC